>CAYWSI010000282.1:0-2112 GCA_964460585.1 uncultured Algimonas sp. | reverse complement strand
TCTTTATCTTCTTCGATAACGCCAACGGATTTATCATCAATGATATCCATCAAAGCGGCCCGCGTTTTCACAGAAATCTTAGCGAATTTACCTGCATAATTACCGAGCTGAGTTTCTTCGAGCGTATGCTGAGCGATTTTCTCGGCGATGCCCGGCTGACACACAGACCAAACCATAGCGGTGATCAGCTCATCAATTTGTTCTTGGGAATAATTTTCGATGACAGCTTGCGCGGCGCGGGCGCGCTGCATCATGGCGTCGACTTCACGAGCTTCTGGGGTATCGGCAATTTTCTGAGCTAAGGCCATTGGGGCTCTCCATTCAAACACTAAACTATATACGGCTTTTACGTCTTTAACATAACATTGCATTTTAGCTAGTAAATGCACTATATTGCAAATTTGATTGGCATTTATGCAGGCTCAATATGAAATGGGATGACCTTAAAATATTCCTCGCGGTCGCCCGCCACAAAAAATTAGCGGATGCTGCAACAGAATTAAGAATAGATATTACGACAATATCTCGCCGTATAAGAAGATTGGAGGACGATCTGGGTCAAACCCTTTTCGAACGGCTGCGTAGCGGGCATCAACTCACCGCGAATGGCGAAAAGCTCCTCGTAACAGCCGAACAAATTGAGACCAATTTCGAAAATATAGACAGAGCCAAGGAAAACGCGACCCACACACCAAGCGGCACAATCCGCATCAGTGTGGCCGAAGGCTTTGGCACAGAAATACTCGCCCCCATCTTGGGAAAATTCAGCGCCCAATTTCCTGAAATCGAAATTGATCTCGTCTCAGGCAGTGGATTCCTCAGCCTGTCAAAACGCGAAGCCGATGTTGCAATCGGACTCGCGCGGTCAAAATCAAAACATATTCAATCGGAACTCCTCTGCACCTATAATCTCCACCTCTATGGGCATAAATCCTATTTAAATGATCATGCGGAAATTCGGTCTTTGAAAAATCTGTCCAACCACACCTTAATCGATTATGTGGATGACCTGATTTATTCCGATGAGCTCAGATATTTTGAACTTCATCTTCCCAAACTACGGCCAAACATTCGAAGCACCTCTATAATGGCGCAGAAGACGCTCGTCGAAAGCGGCGCAGGTATCGCCATCCTACCGGATTTCATGGCCTCGTCAGAGCTGCAAAAAATCCTGCCCAATAAAATACAAATAAAGCGGCAATTTTGGTTTTCCTGTCACCAATCCGTTGCCCCGCTTGAGAAGATAAAGGCCTTCAAAGCCTTTGCTTTTTCAAACCTAAACCAGACAGGCGTTCTGTGAAACATAACCGTAAAACTGAATGATATTTCAGCTTGAAAGGCGCCTGAAAATCTTTAGCAGGCGGCACGTCGCCTTCTATATTGTTTCAGGCCAATAATTGGCATATAGCGGGCGCCCAGTCAGGCACATTCAGGCGAAGCCAATGAAATGCCGCGGTAGCTCAGTGGTAGAGCGCATCATTGGTAATGATGAGGTCGGGAGTTCAATTCTCCCTCGCGGCACCAGTTTTCTCTTCAAGTAAATAACGTAAGTTATTGTAAAAACTAAGAAAACCCAAATCACCTTTATCTAGCCTAGCGATTTGTCTCACTTTTGCCCTATAAATACTCACCCAGCGTTTATCAGAACAGCCAGGCGGGTCATGATGTCTCTCTAATATGACATGAAAAAGGGCCGCAGTGTCCTGCGGCCCTTCTGGGGTTTATTGGGCAAGTTGCGCCCTGTTTATCTTGCCCAACGAACCTGAACTTTACCTGCGGCCTCATCTCCGCCAAAGGCCGCGCTGGCACCAAAGGACCAGCGCTCATTCCCGCGAATAGCCAAGGTTCCGCCGAAGCCAACCTCGTCGCCAACCACAGCAGCGCCGCCGCTCGCCGCAAAGCTCTCATCTCGTGCCAAGAACATATCCGGCAACGCCGCGACTGCGGCGAGGCCTTCTTCGACATCGGAGATGGCGGAGAGGTTCGCCTGAATAGCTGTTGCGTTTTCTCCAATCCCCGCAAAAGCCTGATCAATCAGAACGCGATTGGCCGCAATCTCACGAGTATTCACCTCAATCGCATCGCTATTCACCTCGATTGTCTGGCTAACAG
>CAYWSI010000281.1:0-2112 GCA_964460585.1 uncultured Algimonas sp. | reverse complement strand
TCCCAAAAACGGCGTTGGGAGCAATGTAAAACATCCACGCCAGCCTCGACAAAGACCTTGAGAAAGCGCTCTAGCTTTTGCGGCGTATCCGCGAGGCGCGCGGTATAATCCTGCTGCTTCCATTGTGAGAAGCGCAAAATGATTGGCATGTCTTCGCCGACAGCTTTGCGGCATTCGCGGATGATATCTGCGGCAAATGTCGCCCGCTCCGTCAGGCCGCCACCATATTTATCTTCGCGCTGGTTCATGACGTCCCAGAAAAATTGGTCGATGAGATAGCCATGCGCGCCGTGAAGTTCGAGAGCATCAAACCCTAACTCCTTTGCAGATTTGGCCGAGCGCGCGTAGCTATTGACCATCTCGGCGACGTCTTCATCGCTCGGGGCAGGTAGAACGGATTTTCCCGTATGAGTGATGCCAGAAGGACTATCCGATTGCGCGTCAGGGTAATGACCTGTGCCCGCTTTTCGGACCATGCCGACATGCCAAAGCTGCGGCGCGATTTTACCAGGCGTCTCTGCTACCGCGTCGGCAACGGCTTTCCAGCCTGCAAGTGGTTCCTCGCCGTAGAACTTTGGGTAGTTAGGATTGTCAGCCGCACCTGCACGGTCAATGACGGTGCCTTCTGTAAGAATAAGCCCGACATCGCTTTCGGCGCGGCGCTTATAATAGGCCGCGACATTTTCTCCCGGGACGCCATCTGGCGAAAAGGCGCGGGTCATGGGGGCCATAACAATGCGATTTTGTAGAGTTAGCCCGCGAACGGAGAAGGGGGTGAAAAGTGTATTTGCCATGTCAGTCTTCCGAAGGGTGAGAGACTGACATGGCGTTTTTAGAGCATTATCTCAACCATCTGAAATCGAATGGCCGAGCAATGATTTCATTGCGTCCAAATAAGTGATCCGATCTGATTACCCGACCAAGTCAATATAACTAAGTGCTTTGGACCTTTTGCAGTAACTGGCGAGCTAATGCTTACGCTTGGTCATAGCCAAACATTTTGCACACATCTCCATAACGGGAATTGAACAGGGTAGAAAGTTCATCATCAAAATGGTTCCGCCAATCGCCAGCTTTACCTTTACGGTAGTGATTGACCTCAAGGCCTCGTTTCGCGGCTCGTTTTGTCATGCGCGAAAAAGCATATTCTTGTTTGAGATCGCGCAATTGCTTCGGTCCTAAACTTAACCCTAGCCTATCCAGCGCAGGGCTTAGGCTTTCATGAAACTGCTCTAACATATCTTCATACTTCAAAACTGTAGTTTGTCCTGACGCAATGCTGCTGCTCCAACTCCTAGAAACTTTACAAAAGGGAATGAGGTCTTCTTCGATCAACAGTTTTAAGCCATCATACATTGATAAGGCTTCTAGACGCTCACGAGTTTCTAGGATCGTGGGGGTGTTTGTCATGTGAGATTTTTTCCACGAGAAGTACTGAGATACTACTAGGTCCTTTGGATCTCTAATGCACAATACGATGGGGGCTTTTTCAGTTGCAAATTCCATGACCCTTTGTTCAGAAGCTATACGATGCATCCATAATGTGTGTGCTGAGCCACGGTCGACGCTTTTATTAATGCCCGACAGATTTGGTGACGAAACTTCTACGCTCACGCCCCTTCGCTGAGCAGCTTTTCGAAACAATCGGCGAAACCAATTCGATGCACATTTGTGGAATGTCACGACATGGGCAGTTGTTTGGAGAGTAAGTTCCGTCATGATATTGGCCATTTCATTGACATATTTCGCGCGTCTTTGGATTTTCCAGTGTACTTGGTGAACTTTGATATGAAGGTCAAATAATAATTCTCGTAAATCCATTACCCAGAGAACTTAAAGTCTTTCCGTTCAAGAGTTTATATTCTTTAAAATATTTGGAAAATTTCTTTATTGGATTGGGTGCTTTCAGGAGGCGAGATTCCTTCTCCTGAAAGGTCCTAAGACTGACATGAGCTATTTAATATGAAAGCTCAACCATCTGAAATCGAATGGCCGAGCAATGATTTCATTGCGTCTAGATAGGTAATCCAAGCCTTCCGGCCCGAAGGCGTTAAATGCACAAGGGTTTGCGGACGTTTCCCATTATAGCCTTTTTCTTGGCGCACATATCCA
>CAYWSI010000280.1:0-2122 GCA_964460585.1 uncultured Algimonas sp. | reverse complement strand
CGGTTCCGCCACACCGCCTCGAAACCATCTTCAAAACCAATAGCAATTTCGAATCGATTCATAGCAATAAACATGTTTTCTCCAAATCACTTTAACTTTTGTTAGTTAACTCAATCGACCCTGTTCGCGACGCATCAGCAACAAAGTCGGCAGCAATCCAAGCAGCACAATCATCAACGCAGCGGTTGACGCTTCCGCGATCCGTTCATCTGAGGCCAACCGATACACCCGCGTCGCCAACGTCTCGAAGTTGAACGGTCGCAGTATCAAAGTTGCCGGCAGCTCTTTGAGCACATCGATAAACACCAGCAACAATGCCGTCAATACGGCCGGGCGGATCAGCGGTAAGTGTACCTGTGTCAGCATCCGGCGCGGCGACGCGCCAAGACTGTGGCCAACGGCGTCCAATTGCGGCGACACCTGGGCAAAACCACCCTGGCAGGCATTGAAGGCGGCGGTTAGAAACCGCACGATGTACGCAAACACGAGGGCAGCAACGGAGCCAGTTAACAATAACATGGGGCGCCCACCAAAGAGATCTCGCCACCACCCCGCCAAAAACTTATCCAGTTCACTGAAGGGCATTAATACCGCAAGCCCCAATACTGCCCCCGGTAATGCGTACCCCAACGCTGCGATTTGTACGGGTACGCGCGTACTAATACCCGGAGCCAGGCGCAGACTATAAGACAGAAGCAAAGCAATCGCAGTTGCAACAAATGCAGCTAAACCAGCAACTTGAAAGCTATTTGATACAAACTGCGAGAAGTTGATTCCGAACTGCGGGTCACCGACTGCGAGGGCGTGTTGCACTAACAACACAAAGGGCAAACCGAATCCAAACGCCACGGGCAACCCACAAAGCGTCGTTGCCGCCCAGCCACGCCACCCCGTCAGCCGCCGCAATCTCGGCTGGGTTGCGCGACCCAGCGGGTTGGCCACGCGACCGCGACGCAAAGCAGCCTCCAAACCGACGAGCACCAAGATAACCAAGAATAGATAACCGGCGAGTTGCAGGGCGGCTAACCGATCACCCAGAGCGTACCAGGTACGAAAGATGCTGGTGGTGAACGTCGCTAAGCCGAAATACTCTACCACGCCATAGTCGGCCAGGGTCTCCATCAACACTAATGCCAAGCCACCCACAATGGCAGGCCGCGCCGTGGGCAGCGCAATCGTAAAAAACGCCCGCCCAGGGCTGTGACCCAAGTTACGAGCTGCATCGAAGAGCGCACCGGACTGCCGAATAAAGGCAGCACGAGCCAGCAAATACACATAGGGGTACAACACCAGTGTTAGTACAACGATTGCGCCGCCTAGGCTGCGCAGCTGAGGAAAGTAATAGTCCCCTGCCACCCAACTAAACGTCTCCCGCAAAAGGCTCTGGATGGGACCCGCGAAGTCCAGGAAATCCGTGTACACATAGGCGACCACATAGGCAGGTGCCGCCAGCGGCAGAACCAACGCAGGCGTGAGCCACCGAACGCCAGGAAAGCGCAAAGTCGCCGTCATCCAGGCACTACCCACACCGAGCACGCCGGCACCTAGTGCGACCCCGAGCGCAAGTAGAAGAGAGGTTTCCACATATTCTGGCAGCACCGTCGAGGAAATATGGGACCAGTTATCGCTGGCCGGCAACAGCAGACTGGCAAGCAAGGTCACCATGGGGATGACGAGCACCAGACTTAACAGCCCAGACCACAGCTGCCACCCGCGGCGACCAGAGCGCGGCGACAGCAAGCGGCTAGTGGTGGATAATGAACTAGACAGGGTCTTTCACCTTAGGTGCAACCAATCTTCATAACGTCATACCGACATACAGATACACAGAATCGTCCATGAGCCTAGGATTCCACAACGTCAACCACAGCTATGGCGCGACCGCCGTGCTGCACGATATCAGCTTGACGGCCAATTCGGGCGATATCCTCTGCTTGCTTGGGCCATCCGGCAGCGGCAAGAGCACCCTGTTACGACTTGCCGCCGGGCTCGAATCCATCCAGCACGGCAAGATTACCCTGAGCGGGCAGTTACTAGCGGACACCACCCACCAACCCCCGCCCGAACACCGTCCAATTGGGCTGGTGTTTCAAGACCACGTACTGTTCCCCCACCTTGATGT
>CAYWSI010000279.1:0-2133 GCA_964460585.1 uncultured Algimonas sp. | reverse complement strand
CATTATGTTCTATCTTTGTTCTATATAAATGAGAACAAATAGTAAACATACTGTGGAGGACAAGCCTGTGGATATTAAGGTTTGACCGAAGCCATAGAGATTTTGAGGATTGAAAAACGGCATATCTTAAAATCGGTATCCAGAATGCCCGCCCGCTCTCGACTCCGCCTTTTCTGCGTCTCATAACGCGAGTATGACTCACTCGACTTTCACACCGCGCACAGCAACCGCTATTATCATTGCCAATATGGTTGGTGTCGGCGTGTTCACGACGCTCGGCCTACAGCTCGTCGAAATCCACAGTCTTTTTGCCGTGATGATGCTCTGGGTCATCGGCGGAATAGCCGCGCTTTGCGGCGCGCTCTCTTATGCGGAACTAGGTGCGTCCCTGCCCCGCTCTGGCGGGGAATATACATTCCTGAGCGAAGCCTATCATCCTGCGGCCGGATTTGTCTCTGGCTGGGTCAGCGCCACCATTGGATTTGCTGCCCCGACAGCGGCCGTCGCCCTCGCCTTTGCGAAATATTCGGAAGCCATACTTCCGTTCGAATTAGCCGACGATAGCAAAAAAATGATTGCCTGTGGCCTCGTCATTACTCTGGCCGTCCTTCACGCCTTTTCCAGACGTGTATCGGGGCAAACCCAGACAATTTTCACGGCCATTAAACTCATCGTCATTGCTGTTTTTATCATCGCAGCCTTCACCCTGACGAACGCACCTCAACCGCTGGACCTAATCCCAAGCAAGGAAGATTTCAGCGTCATGAAATCCGCCTCTTTTGGTGAGGCACTGATTTTGGCGGCTTTTGCTTATACGGGGTGGAATGCCGCAACCTATATTTCCGGTGAGATGGCGAATCCGCAACGGGATCTCCCACGTGTGCTCTTGATAGGCACGGGTCTTGTGTCTGTGCTTTACGTTCTTCTCAATTTAGCCTTCCTTTATGCCGCCCCCGTTGATGCTTTGAAAGACCAAGTTGACATCGGCTATATAGCAGCCGACAGAATTTTTGGTGACACAGGCGGACGGATTGTCGGCGGTATGCTCACGCTTCTCCTCATCTCGACAGTTAGCGCCATGACCCTTGCAGGTCCGCGCGCATTACAAGCCGTTGGCCAAGATTACACTGTCATGGGTTGGCTTGCGAAAAGCACCAAAGAGGGCGTCCCGTGGTTTGCCATCGCCTTTCAATCCGCGATTGCCGTTCTCTTCATCCTGACATCTTCATTTAAGACGATATTGGTCTTTGCTGGCTCTATGTTGGCCTTTAACAGCTTGCTCGCGATTTTCGGACTCTTCCTATTGCGTTGGCGGCAACCTGATCTGCCTCGACCCTATAAAACATGGGGCTATCCCTTTGTGCCGCTGATTTACCTCATCATCACCGCTGTAACATTGGTGTTTGTGGTATTCGAGAACCCGAAAGCGGCCTTAGGCGGGCTTGGGCTTATCGTGTTGGGTTTGCTCGTCTGGGCCTTATCTGAAGGTATCAACGGCAAGCGGCGTCCAGGGGACAACTAAGCCGTCATGCACCGTCAACACGCGGTCGAAGAAGGGCACGAGGTTCATATTATGCGTAGCGATAAGCGCCGCGACGCCTTCCGTCCGTGTTAAGTTCAGCAAACTCCGAAAAACAGAGTCAGAGGTCGCTGGGTCAAGATTGCCCGTAGGTTCATCCCCCAGTAAAATTTGAGGACGGTTCGCCAGCGCCCGCGCAATCGCAACGCGCTGTTGTTCACCGCCTGACATTTGGCTGGGCCGGTGGGTTAGGCGTTCTGCAAGGCCCATATTGGACAGCAGGCGCGCGGCTTCTTTTTCGGCTTGTCCACCAGAAATACCTGCAATCATTTGCGGGATGGCAACATTTTCGAGGGCAGTAAATTCCTTCTGCAAATGATGGAATTGATAGACAATACCCACGCTCTCACGGCGGATACGTGTGCGTTCATCATCCGAGAGTTTCAGACATTCGCGGCCCTTGATAAAGACCTCGCCTTCATTGGGTGTTTCGAGCAGACCTGCCGCATGAAGCAGCGTTGATTTTCCGGATCCCGACGGCCCAACGAGGCCGACCATTTCACCGGGATAAATATCAATATCTGCACCTGCCATAACGGTCAAAACACCACCGC
>CAYWSI010000278.1:0-2185 GCA_964460585.1 uncultured Algimonas sp. | reverse complement strand
CCGCGTGCCTATTGGGAAGCGCGCATTTAATTTACGGTGCTCTCGCCTTTAAAGCTCTGACGCCCGACCATATTTGGTTTGCGGGCGCAGGTGTCGCTATGATTTGCGTGGGATTATCCAATTGGCGCGCTTCCGCCAGACTGCAAGCGGCGATTATGGCGGTCTATTGCGCGCTCATGGCGAGCCAGATACCTCTACCGCAAGTCTTCATTGGACTTGCAATATTTATCATTTTGACGCTCCCAGACCGAACTAGGCGTAAAGTATAGTCGAGAGGCGTTTGCGCCCATCCCGGGAAATTTCTGACTCCGTGCCTTCAGCTTCAAAAATGGTCAGGAGGAAAAGACGCGCGGCTTCGCCGTTATGCGCGCGGTTCTTCCCGACGGAATAAATCAAATGATCCACCGCTTCCGCATTTCGACCCGCCCCGAAAAGGGCTTTGGCGAGATCTAAGCGGGCATCTAAATCATCGGGATTAGACGTGACCTTTGCGGCGAGTTCTGTCGTTGGATCATCTTCACCTGCTGCGGGCCGGAAATCAAAATTAGATTTCAACGCCGTGATTTCGGGATCTTCGAGAACGGAGGCTGGCGCGTCTTGGAGAAGCTGCAATGCGCCTTCGTCATTTCCGCCGTCGATATAAAGCCGAGCTAGGCCAGCCCGTGCTGCGGCGTTTTCCGCGTCGAGCGCCAGAGCCCCAGCAAAATCTTGAGCCGCGCCGCCAGGGTCGCCTGCGGCGAGGCTATCCTTTGCACGAGCCACGAGGGCTTTTGCCTCTTCCTTTGGATCGGTTTCGCCGGTTAAGCGCGCGATAAATTCGTTCAATGCCGTATCAGGCTGCGCGCCCATGAACCCATCTACAGGCTCGCCATTTTTAAAAGCATAAACCGCCGGGATAGAGCGAACGCCGAGTTGCGAGGCTACGCCATTATGTTCTTGGGTATTAATTTTGACGAGTTTCACTTTGCCATCAGCGGCCTTCACCGCCTTTTCCAAGCGCGGCATCAGCTGTTTACAAGGACCGCACCAAGGCGCCCAGAAATCAACAATGACTGGAACCTCGGAGCTGGCTTCAATCACATCGGCCATAAAAGCCATATCGGAACTGTCTTTGACAATATCTGACGCTACATCTGACATAGTTACGCTCTTCTGCTCGCCCGCTTAGCCCGTTAATTTGGTGATAAATTCCTTGAGGAAACTATCCGGCTGTGCGCCCAAAAAGGCCTCAACGGGTTCGCCGTTTTTAAAGCCGTAAACCGCAGGGATAGAGCGAACGCCGAGTTGCCCGGCGACGTTAGGGTGGTCTTGGGTATTGATTTTGACAAGCTTGACCTTGCCGTCCGCCTCGGTGACCGCTTTTTCCAAACGCGGCAATAATTGTTTACAGGGGCCGCACCACGGCGCCCAAAAATCGACAATCACGGGAATGTCGTTGCTGGCTTCCACGACGTCGGCCATAAAGCCTGTATCGGAGCTATCTGTGACAATGTTGGTGGCTGAATCGGGGGCTGAATCGGGCATAGAACCTCTCAATGTTGCAAATTCCACACTCATGTGGCGGGTCAGCCTGAGCAATTCAAGGGCGCGAGCAGGCTATCAACCAAAACAGCTTTCACAAGATAGTGAGCGAATAGGCAAGGGAGGCGCCGCCTCCTAGCTGTCACGGCATATCTTCGCTGAAATCCACGCAGGTTACGGGATGTCCTGTCGCTTCTGCGAATGTTACGATGTCTGCGGGCTTTATACGGGTACTGGCCGTGTTACGCATGGGGTGGAACCAAACGGCGTCATGACCGAATAAAGCTTGGTCCAAAATCAAACGGACTTTGCGATCGACGTCATTAAGAACAGAAAAAACGGTCACAGAGCCCGGCACAACGCCCAGCAGCTCCAAGAGCGCCTCAGGCTTTCCAAATGACAGGCGTTTGGTACCAATGCGCTTATGCAGTTGATTGAGTTTGATGATCGTAGTGCCCAGCGCGCTGACCAAGACATAATCACCCGCCTTATCTTTGAGAAATAGGTTTTTCGAATGGCCTCCCGGCAGGCGTGCTTTGATATCCGCGCCTTCCGCCACAGTAAAAATGGCCGCATGCTCTTCCGTGTGATGGGGCAGGCCCAGCTCGCCCAAAAGGGCGTAAAGCGCGGGTTCGGACGGGTGACGGTCAGAGCTCATATCTTC
>CAYWSI010000277.1:0-2192 GCA_964460585.1 uncultured Algimonas sp. | reverse complement strand
TGGCAGCGAAGAGGTCAGGGGTTCGACTCCCCTAGGCTCCACCATTCAAACACCCATCTTTCCTATATCATGATATAAATTTCATCAGCCGAAACCATGCGCTATCTTGCATTGCGCCGTGGTCTTGGGCAGGGAACGCAATATGCAAAGCACACGGGACTTAAAAATTACAACTATCGGCGCGGGCTATGTTGGCCTCGTGACGGGCGTGTGTTTCTCCGACTTTGGATATGACGTGACCTGCGTCGATAAGGACGCAGGAAAAATTGACCAACTCAAATCTGGACATATGCCGATTTATGAAGCGGGATTAGAAAGCCTCGTTACACGCAATGTGAATGCAGGCCGATTGCATTTCACGACAGATTTATCCCAAGCCGCATCGAGCGCGGATGTCGTCTTCATCGGTGTTGGCACCCCGCCAGCGCCAGACGGCTCGGCGGATATTCAATATGTGTTGGCAGCTGCAGAAGAGCTTGCCCCTTTATTAGACGGATTTACCGTTATTGCGATTAAATCCACGGTCCCCGTTGGAACGGGCGATAAGGTCGAAGCTTTGATGCGCAAAACCGCGCCGAATACAGATTTCGCCGTCGTCTCGAACCCCGAATTTCTACGGGAAGGCGCTGCGATTGCTGATTTTACAGACCCTGACCGCGTTATTATTGGCACTGTGGATGAACGCGCCCGCGATGTTATGGCGCGGCTTTACCGTCCCTTTTCGGCATTAGGCCCGCCAACGGTCTTCACGGACCGTCGAACCTCTGAGCTATTGAAATATGCGGCCAATGCTTATCTGGCGACGAAAATAAGTTTCATCAATGAAATTGCTGACCTCTGCGAGGCGGTCGGAGCCAATGTCACAGATGTCGCTTTTGGCATGGGACTGGATGAGCGGATTGGGTCAAAATATCTGGCGCCGGGTCCTGGATATGGCGGCTCTTGCTTCCCCAAAGACACACGAGCGCTCTTGGATATTGCCAAGTTCGCTGGCGTGCCATCCCGCATTGTTGAGCAGGTCATCCATGTCAATGAGGCGCGAAAAAAATCCATGGCAGATAAGGTGCTCGCCCTCTGCGGCGGCTCCGTAAAAGGGTTGACGGTTGCCATCCTCGGTTTGGCTTTTAAACCCAATACAGATGATGTGCGGGAATCCCCCGCCTTCCCAATCATCAAAGCGCTTCAAAAGGCAGGCGCAGATATTCGCGCCTATGACCCAGAAGCGATGGAAGAATCGAAAGCCCATCTCTCCGATATCACATATTGTTCTGACGCTTATGACTGCGTCCGAGGCGCGGATGTAGCGGTGCTCGCGACAGAATGGACGCAATTTCAAAATCTGGATTTTGGCCATATGAGGGAGATTATGAAAGCCAGAAAATTCGCAGACCTAAGAAATATCTACCGTCCCGAGGATGTCCGCCGCCATAAATTCGACTATGTCAGCATCGGCCGTGCATAAATAGAGTATAGCTGCGTTCCGACACATCACTTTTTGGTCGATTCTGCTCGATTTCGGCGAGTGACTTATTGAAAAGCGATAAAATCCTCCTTAGGTCTATGGGGTATTAAGAGACGAAATAAGGGAGGAACGTCAGCTATGTCATCATTCGACGTACAAATTGAAAAATCCAAACAAGAAGTGGCTGAGGCGCAAAGCAAAATTGCGGAATTATCAGCGCGCATTGATAGCGCGCGCGCAAAAATGAGCCAAGGCACAGATATCACGCTTGATATTGAAAATGCGTCTTTGGACGATGTTCACGCCCATTCAGACCTAATGAACGCCAATATTGCTGAGCTGATTATGGGCTTGGACGATGTGACGGCTGGATTTTCAAAAGACTTTGACGGTCTGCGCTCTAAAACAGGTTGGGAGAAATTCGTCGGAATATTCTCAAAGCAGCGCGCCGAGAGCCTGCGGGCGGAGCGCGTCCGCGCGGCCTCCATTGAGGATAAGCTGCAAGACCTCATCTCAAAGTCCAATACCATTCAGGCCATGCTACAAGAACAGCTCAATGAGTTGGGGCATCATAAAAACCAAGTTGAGGGCAATTTACAAAAAACCCTAACTGACCGCGAAGCGGCCGTGACAGTGCTTGAAGAAATCAAAGGTGAAATTCAGGCCCTAGACCCACAGCTCATAGAGCTAGAGGGCAAGCTCGCGGCTGTCACCAATCCGAAAGAGCGGG
>CAYWSI010000276.1:0-2192 GCA_964460585.1 uncultured Algimonas sp. | reverse complement strand
GCGCGAGGCGCGCCGCTCTATCGTGCGCCAAGGGCGAATGGAATTTATGTCTGTAGGTGTACCGCTCATGGGAGGGCTATAGCGCGAAGATGTGGCAGAATGAAGCCGTTATTACGGCTGTTTTAATGGGTAGTTTAGAGCCCGTCTTCACTCGGGAGGTCGCGGGTAAGCTTCAAGGCTGTGACAGGTTGCCCGCGCGCGCCTAATGCGCCGATCAATTCAGCTCCGTCATAAAGCTCCACGGCGCCCGCATCCCGAACAGAGACGGAATAGCCAGCGGCCCTTGAGCCTTGCCATGTTTCGCCTTTGACGAAAATTCGGCTGACCTCGACCTCGCCTTGGACATTACGAATTTCAATCCAGCTTGGCGCGGTGGTGCGCAAGGTAAATAGACCCGGCTGCATCAGCGGCGTTACAGGCGCAGCAGCCGTGTATTGCGGGGCGATATCAACCAAAGGCGCCGGCGTTGCAATCGCTGTCGATTGAGTGCCGTACCAAAGGCCAATGCAGAGCGCGACACTCGCCACAGAAATCGCTGAAACAGAGCCGCGCGGCAAGCGCAGCTGACGCCGTAAAATAACATGCGGCGCATCTCGTAATTTCATATGAGGAGTCAGCGCCCTGTCCGCCTTATAATCTTTCACAGCCATATCCCCGTCCAAGCCGAGCGCTGTCGCATATGTGCGGACAAAGCCAATTGTATATCCAATGGCCGGCAAAGCCGCCTCATCAAGCGCTTCAATCGCCGCCAGATAAGTCGGTTGAATATGCGTTAAATCGGAAACATCGGAGAGCGATAAGCCATAGCTTTCCCGCCGGATCCGCAAGCGCGTACCAAAATCATCGGAAGACCGGGGCTCTATGTTAAATGGGCGAGACATTTAGCCTAAGATATTAATTCAGGCGCCTTGATTTATCGTTAACAAATTAACCTTTTCTAGTCGAGGAAAAAGTCAGCGTAGGGCTGCGTTCCTCATGTTACATTCATGTGACGTGACAGCGGGTAATACAGGCCCTAAAGTCAGCCCATGTTTTTGGAACATTTTCATAGCCGCCGCGCCGCGCCCTGGGCCGCTCTGGGCCTCTCTGGCGGGCTCCTTATCGGCGCTTGGATTTTCCAATATGGGTTCGGATATCTGCCTTGTACCATGTGTTATTGGCAGCGCCATGCCCATAAAGCGGTTCTCGGCGTGGCCGCGCTCTGGCTCATCTTGCGCGCGTTTGGGGTAAAAGCCGCGGAGATATTACGCTGGGCCGCTGTGCTCGCGCTGCTGGTGAGTTTCACCCTCGCGGCTTGGCATGTCGGTGTGGAGTTTGGCATATTAGAAGGCCCAAAAGGCTGCGCGGCGGGCGCGGCCCATATCCCTGAAATCGACCCGAATGATCCGCTTGGCTTCCTTAATGACCCCGTCAAGCCCCCTGCCTGCTCGGAAGCCGTCTGGCATTTCCTCGGCCTCTCTATGGCGGCATGGAATGCCCTCCTCTCCTTGATTGGCGCGATGTGGATTGCTACATCTAAGACGAAATGAAAAAGACAAACCCGAAAATAGCCGAAATGCTCCGCATCGACCACGCGGGTGAATATGGCGCGGTTGCGATTTACCGCGGGCAGCAAGCCGTCTTTCGCCGTCAAAGCGCAACAAAACATATGGCCGAAACCCTCGCCGAGATGGAAGCCGAAGAGCAAAAACATCTCGACGCCTTTGATAAGCTCTTGGTGGAACGAGGTGTCCGTCCAACAGCCATGACGCCTATTTGGAATATCGCAGGTTACGGCCTCGGCGTGGTCACGGCGCTGATGGGCGAAAAAGCCGCCCATGCCTGCACCGAAGCCGTAGAGACTGTGATCGAAGAACATTACGCCGAGCAGGCGGAAGCTTGCCAAGACGAAGAGCCAGAACTCGCCGCGACCTTCCGCGAATTTCGAGAAGATGAACTACATCACCGCGACACAGCCATTGAAGGCGGCGCGCAAGACGCCCCCCTTTACCGCGGGTTGTCGGCCATCATAAAAACAGGCTGCCGCGCCGCTATTGCCGTGACGAGCAAGATTTAACTAGCGCTCAAGAGCGGCGATTAGGGCGGGCCTATAGGACCGGCTGACTTGCAATCTTTGGCCGCTGGTTAATTTAACCGAGGCTGAGCCAATTTATGCTTGGGCCTGTATCCTTGCCGCGCTCGGCCTATGCCGG
>CAYWSI010000275.1:0-2223 GCA_964460585.1 uncultured Algimonas sp. | reverse complement strand
TTCCGGCGTGTAGAGCGGAATAACATGATCGCCCACCGCGACGGATTTTACGCCCGCGCCAACCTCGCGTACAATGCCCGCGCCTTCATGGCCGAGGATACAGGGGAAGAGCCCCTCACTATCAAGACCGTCCAAGGTATAAGCATCCGTATGGCAAATGCCCGTCGCCATGATTTCAATCATGACTTCACCCGCTTTAGGACGCTGTAAATCCACCTCGACAATTTCGAGGGGTTGGTTCGGCGCAAAGGCAACAGCGGCGCGGGTTTTGATTATATCCGTCATTTAAGATTCCATTTCCATACAGATCTGCCGAGCTGTCTTATCGCGGACAGATGAACTGACCAGCAAGCGAGTTTGTGCATCAAAGTCGGAGCAACCTCACAACAGAGCGTCGTTTACCCCTTGGACTTTTAACCCTTTTGGGATTTTACCCTTGTAGCTTTCTGGCTAGTCCCGCTATCCGTTCAGCCGCCGCATTGAGGGCTTTTGTCGCCTCTGATTCGCTTCTGACACTCCCACGTAAGGCGGCATCAAGTTCTTTGCGCAAACCCGCTGCGCGGGCATCAACACGATTATCGAGATTTTCCATCGTGTCTTCAACCTCATCCATCATCGTGATGCCGGCCATGACAAGCAGACGCAGATCCCCAATTTGGCCAAATTGATTCGCCATTTGGGTCACGCGGTCATCGAGTTTTTGGCCCAAGCGAAGCAAGCGTTCCTCTTCTCCGTCTTCGCAGCCCATGGCATATTTGCGGCCATTTATATCTAAACTGACTCTACCCATTTTATGCTCCTGTAGACCGTTCGAGCGCACCGCGGACGATTGTCATAACGCGGTCTAGCTCAGCTTCACTGTCCTGCGTTAGCTTCGAAAACTCAGCTTCACGTGTTGCAAGCCTATTTTTGGCCGTCTCAGCTTGGGCGGCCATCTCATCTAGCTCTGCCGCCAGCTTCACGCGGTCTTCCCTAAAGGCCTCACTATCCTTGGCGCCTGCTTCTAATGTCTGCATCCGAGACAAAAGTTGAGACACGCCAGCTTCCAGCGAATCGAGGGAATCGGCCAGTGTGGCCTTAGCAGTTTTTATGTCAGCGCTGTCATTCATCTAATTAACCTAATGTACTGATTATTATGTCATAGAATGGCCTGAAAATGAATAATGAACAAGTAGATTATATTGACTTGTTTGACACGCCTGCTCATGGGGTTTGAAATTTTCAGACCCGTGAAGCCCCCTTGGCGACATAGATGATATTGGACTAAAATGACAATTAAAGTTGGAATAAATGGGTTTGGCCGTATTGGCCGTCTCGTTGCACGTGCGCTTAGCGAATATAACATTAAAGATGTTGAACTTGTCGCAATCAATTCCCCTGGCGCAATTGAAACCTCTGCTCACCTGCTTCGCTATGACAGCGTGCATGGCCGCTTCGCACATGAGGTAGGCGTTGGCGAAGGTTATATTGAATATAACGGTACTCGCGTGGCTATGAGCCATCACCGTGACCCTGGCGCTGTTGATTGGGGCGGCATGGACGTCGATATTGTCATGGAATGCACAGGCATATTCCGGTCAAAAGAGACCGTACAGCCACATTTAAAGGCAGGCGCAAAGGCCGTGCTGATTTCAGCGCCAGCTCAAAATGTTGATAAAACCATCGTTTACGGCGTGAATCACGACAGTTTAACTGCGGAAGACATCGTCGTCTCTTGCGCCTCCTGCACGACGAATTGTCTGGCCCCGGTCGCAAAAGTGCTCATGGATAGCGTCGGTATTCGCCGCGGATTTATGACAACGGTGCATGCTTACACGCAAGATCAACGTATTTTAGATAATTCCCATAAGGATTTATACCGTGCGCGCGCAGCTGGTTTGAATATGATTCCGACCTCAACAGGTGCCGCCAAAGCCGTCTCGCTTGTTATTCCTGAATTGCAGGGCCGGCTCTCTGGATCTGCTGTAAGGGTTCCGACGGCTAACGTCTCTATGGTGGATCTCGCCTTTCAACCTTTGATGAAAACCTCAGCAAAAGACGTCAATGCCGTAATGAAAGAAGCCGCCGAGGGCCTGATGAAGGGTGTCATTTGTTATTCTGAAAGCCCCCTTGTTAGCTCAGATTTAAATCACGACCCGCATAGCGCGACCTTTGCAGCCTTGCTCACCAAAGATATGGACGGCGATCTCGTCAAAATTATTGCTTGGTATGATAATGAGTGGG
>CAYWSI010000274.1:0-2224 GCA_964460585.1 uncultured Algimonas sp. | reverse complement strand
CTTTGTCTATATTGCCGTTGTGGTTCTCCTTGTCGGCGGGATTGTTCTGCCGGAAGTTTTAGGTGCGAGCCGCGCTGAATATTCATCGCTCGCAAATTATTTGAGCGAATTAGGGGCAACAGGAACGTCGACCCAGCGCCTGACGAATACATTGGCTTTCCCTTTAACGGGCATTGGCTGCATCTCCATCGTTTTGGCGTTGTGGAACAGATTGCCTGCGGTCAAAGGCGTTCGCGCGGGTTTGATTTGCTTAGTGCTTGGCATTCCGCTTGGCTATTTCGGAGCCGTGATTTTCCCTTGTGATTATGGCTGTCCCGTTCAGGGCAGTTCTAAACAAGCCATGCATAACCTCCTGGGCTTAGTTCAATATCCGCTGGGTATGATTGGGTTTTGGTATCTGGCAGCTAATCTAAAAACGCGTCCTGTCTGGCGTCTGGCTTGCGGCTTGGCCGCCGCCGCGATGGCGATTGGTTTCGTCATGATGCTTTCGCCTGGTCAAGCCAGCTTTCGCGGCGCTTGGCAACGCCTCGGCGATTACACAGCTTTTCTGGTTCTCATCGGTTTGGTTTTATCTACGCAACCGAAATGGAGAGACGCATGAGCCGCGCGAAGAAAGAAAAATATCTCCTCTATTTGGTTCTGATGATTGTCTTGATTGCTGCGGCGAGTTTTCAGCATTTTATCTCCAATGGGAAAGTCGATAGATGTCTGGATGCGGGACATGAATATGATTTTCAGAATAAGACCTGTTTGAAATAGCGGGATAAGCCTCATGTATTGCGTCTCTTATAAATTCACTTTGCTGTCGAATAATTCCGAAACCCGCCGTCAATTTATTGAGGTTTGGGCAGGGCTGACGCAGTTTTTCAAAGAGAGCTGCGGCGCGCTCGGCTCGCGTTTGCATTATAGCGATGATGGATGTTTTTACGCCTATGCCCAATGGCCCTCTCAATCAGTTATGGAAGCCTCGCAGGAGATTGTCCCGACGGAAAGCTTTGGCGTACTTCGGATGAAATGGGCCGAACTGGCTGGCCCATCTGAAATTTTATGGCAAGGCGAGGTTGTCGCCGATATGTTGGTTTGATTTAGAAATTTCTAGCTACTGTTTCCCGCTTATATCCCAAATATTCTAGAATATTTAGGGCGAGGTTTTCAGGGTAGTGCAATGATTCAGGCATCATCGATATTGCTTCGGTGAATGTGTAATCCTTGCCATCAACGAAGATTTTGTGGGTGTCATCTAGCAATTCTATATAGTCTGATATTTGAGCTTTGTCTTCCTCATTTAGATTGAAATGAGGAAGGTTTTTACGAAATAATTCCACACGAGCTTTTATGACTGACATTCGCAATCGATAAAAATCCATTGCTATCAATTTAATGTTCTCTGCGTCTTCACGCGATAAGCTGCTCCAAATACTGGACAATAGAATGAACTGAAAATCGAAAAAGAACTTTTTTTGCTCTTTTGGGTGAGGGTGCAATGAGGTCGTGATATCCCAGAAGAGATTTTCAAAGTCGCGATACGAGTTCTGTTGACCGTTATTTTTCATGGCAACATGTTCGTCGTAAGCGCGTTCAAGTGCCTCGAGCTGCCCCGATTTTTCTAGTTTTCTTTTGACAACAAAGGTTGCGAATTTATCTAAAAGAGGCAATCCGCAGCCTAAGCTTTCTGCATATCCGTCAACCCGCCCCGCAAAATCTCTAGGGCTTCACGGGCTTCGCTTTCACCAATGATGAGCGGCGGGGCCATGCGCAGGACATTATCCCCCGCTGTACCGACGAGCAGATTACGGTCCTGAACCGCCATGCGCAGCTCGCGGTTATTGACCTTATCTGCCAGTTTCAACCCGAGTAATAATCCCTTGCCGCGCACCTCTAAAACCATATCGGGGAATTCATCTTTGAGACCTTCCAGGGATTGACGAAACGCATTAGATATATCGCGGACATGTTGCAAAAACTCTGGGTCTGCGATTTTGTCAAACACCGCATTGCCTGCTGCCATGGCGACAGGGTTACCGCCATAAGTCGTGCCATGCGTGCCGGGCACCATATGTTTTGCGGCATTTGCCGTGGTGATAACTGCGCCGAGCGGGAAGCCGCCGCCGACACCTTTGGCCACAGCCATAATATCAGGCTCGCCGCCCCCATTTCCAAAATCAGAGGCCCATTGATGCGCAAAGAGCTGACCCGTCCGCGCCGCGCCGCATTGCACTTCATC
>CAYWSI010000273.1:0-2237 GCA_964460585.1 uncultured Algimonas sp. | reverse complement strand
CAGTCGCCGCGATTGGCGAAGCACATCCCATAGATATTTTGGTCAATAATGCCGGGCTCGGGCGCGCGCTAGGGTCTTTTTGGTCGGCAGATATTGAAGATATCGAAAAGACTGTCGACACCAATGTCATTTCAGCCTTGCACATGGCGAGAGCTGTCCTTCCGGGGATGATTGACCGCGGAAAAGGTCACATCGTCAATATGAGTTCAGTATTGGCGCTCTATCCGGCACCTGCGGCCCTGTACGGAGCAACAAAAGGGGCGATGCATAAATTTTCGCGTGACCTTCGGCAGGAATTGCAAGGGACTGGAATTCGCGTAACGGAAATCAACCCCGGACGGGTCATTAGTGAGTTCTACAATGTCGCTATTGATGATCCAGAGAAACTAAAAAAGACCACAACAACCGGGGTCGAGGAGCTTAAAGCCTCTGATATTGCTGACGCGATTGTTTACTGCGTCGGCGCACCGTGGCGTGTAAATGTTTCTCAGATGGAAATTCTGCCAACAGAACAAACTTACGGCGGATCACAATTCACACCTACACAAAACCGAAGCTGATTAGATC
The DNA here is from genome assembly GCA_964460585.1 of uncultured Algimonas sp. Lineage (GTDB taxonomy): Bacteria > Pseudomonadota > Alphaproteobacteria > Caulobacterales > Maricaulaceae > Litorimonas. Next base: position 1,670 of record CAYWSI010000273.1, on the reverse strand, counting down.
GAAGAGGAAAATTGTCATGACAGAAGAAAAGACGAAAAAATTTGACGTAATATTTGAAGGTGTTGCTCGCTCAAGCGGAAAGCTACGATGCGACATAGATGTGGATTTCGTCACGACGGGTGAGAGTTTCTCTCTTGCGACAGATGAAGGCAAAATTCATGGCGGCGCAAATACAGCGCCACCACCTTTGGCCCTCTTCACGGGCGCTTTAACCGCTTGTTTGATGACTCAAATTAGAGCTTTTTCGAAACGTCTGCGCATTCCTATTCGCGGCGTGGTCATCAAAACGCGTCTTCATTGGGAGGGCGAGCAAATTGGGCGCGAACCCTATGTCGGCCAACCGATTGCCTTTCATTTGGATATCGATATCGATACGGATGTTTCCGCGGAGGATGTACACCGGCTATTCGAAGCGGGTCGAAAGGGGTGTTTTCTTGAAGCCACTCTAGAGCGTTCCAATACAATCACCCATCGGCTCAAAGTGGATGGGGAGTGGGTTGATGTTTGAAGCGCTTAAGGAGTTTTTCAGAAACTACACGAGCCCTTTAAAATGCGGTTTGATTACGGCAATTACCGCCTCGGCATTGACGTCTTGTACGGCTGTTAATTCAGATACTTACACGCTCAGAATTGGAGCAGGACATCCGTCTGGACCCGCAGTTTATACGACACAACTCGAAAAATTTTTCGTGCCAGAAGTCGAAAGACGTGTCGCCGAAGAAACACAATATAAAGTACAATTTGTTGAAGGTTATGGCGGATCAATTGCCACTGTTTCGGAAACCTTGGAGTCCGTACAATCAGGCATTCTCGATATTGGTGCCTATTGCGTTTGTTTTGAGCCGTCCAAACTCTTCTTGCATAATTTTATGTATTTCGTTCCCTTCGGCCCTCAACAGGCGGAGACCTCGGTTCAAACAGCACGATCGATTTATGAAAATAACCCGTGGCTGGAAGCGCAGCTAACCGATCATTACGGTCAAAGCCTCCTAGCGTTAAATGGCTGGGATAATTACCATCTTGGTACCGTTAAACCATGGGATAATATCGAAGATTTAGACGGGGTAAAAATCGGGGGAGCAGGTCCAAACCTGCCATGGCTCGAATATGCGGGCGTTATTCCAGTTCAATCATCTCTTCCCGACGGTTACCTATCTCTTGAGACGGGAGTTTATGAGGGCTGGCTTATGTTTCCTTCGGCCTATTTTAGTTTTAAATTTCATGAACCTGCACCGTTTTATACACAAATTGGGTTTGGTGCGATGGGTGGCGCAGTTGTTTTAACCGCTAACGATAAGCGCTTTAATAAACTACCCGTTGAAATTCAGACCATCATTAAAGAAGTTGCTTTAGAGTATGAAAAAGTTGCGGCTAAAGATTTAGATAATCGGCAAAAAAAGGGGTTGGAAAATTTAAAAAATTCGGGCGCAACAGTACGGGTTTTGCCTAAGGAAATCCGCCAAACTTGGGCAAAGTCATTAGGCGGGTTCCCTAACGCAATGGCTCAAGAAGCCAATCGAAGAGATATGCCCGGTTCTGAAATTTTAAAAAGCTACATTCAAGAGGTCGATAAAAGCGGATATGATTGGCCTGTGAAGTATAAAATTACCCCCTGAGGCTTTGTCACGTTAATGCCAGTTTTCAGGCAATCTGCTAAGTTCTCGCAATGA
>CAYWSI010000272.1:0-2259 GCA_964460585.1 uncultured Algimonas sp. | reverse complement strand
AAGCCAAGCCGGGTGAGGCGTCACTGGCTCATCGAGGTGTTTTATTTTTGGATGAACTGCCAGAATTTACGCCGCAAGTTTTAGATAGCCTGCGCCAACCTTTGGAGACCGGCGAAATTTCCGTCGCCCGCGCCAATGCCCATGTGTCTTATCCGGCGCGTTTCCAGCTTATCGCGGCGATGAATCCTTGCCGCTGCGGAAGCGGCGGGGCCGATGGTGTGGCCTGCCGCCGCGGGGTTCGCTGCGCGGCAGATTATCAAGCCCGCGTGTCGGGACCCTTTATGGACCGGATTGATATTCAAATTGATGTGCCTGCCGTCACGCCCGCTGATTTGGCTTTGCCGCCTGCGCTTGAAGGTACCGCTGAAATTGCGGCGCGCGTGGCCGCAGCGCGTGAGCGACAGATGGTCCGAAATGATGGGACCGTCAATGCGGCGCTGAGCCAAGTGGTTTTGGAGCGCGTTTCTGAACCCGATGCTGACGGTCAAAAGCTTTTGATACAGGCGGCGGAAACCTTAGGGCTGACGGCACGGGGTTATCACCGTGTCTTGCGCGTGGCGCGAACTCTTGCTGACCTCGCGGGCTCCGAACGCGTCCACCGCCTTCATATTGCGGAAGCTTTATCTCATCGGCGTGCGCGCACGGGTTTAGTTTCAGGTCAATCCTCGAGCAAAATGATAGCCAGGCCTGCACCCCAAACGCCGCGAAACCCGTTTTATAATTAGGAAAATCAGATATTTGGGCTCAGATTTCCTTAACAAAACCTTTTAAAAAAAGACAGAAAACTGCCGATTTATCTACCAGTGGTAACCGTTCTTTTAGATTAGACCCTCATATAACGAAAAAAGGTTCATAAAGGCCGGCCGTGATTCGTGATGTCAAATCTTCGGAAACGGTAAGATCGAGGGTAAATCATGTCACCAGACGATATTTTCGCAGCACAATTCTGGCCTTGGCCTGATCCGGCGATCAAGCGCGATGCGCAAGGCCGCGTTCTTTTTGTAAATGCAGCCTTTTTGGCCCTCTACGGCGGACAAGTCGAAAGTTGGCGCGGAAATGCTGTCGGCGGATGGCCGGCTCCGCAAGCTGTTGGGGCCGCACCTTACCGATTTGAGACCCGCATTCCTGCCACGGATGGTAGCGAACAAGTTTATGACTGGATGGAACAGACTTTAACCGACGGGAATGCTTTTGCGATTGCGCGAAATGTGACTATGTTTACACAGGCTCCAGAGCCTGATCCTGCTGCGACGATGGCGCCTGCCGAAACGCAATTTGACCCAAATGCACAAATGGCCGCTGCGCCTCAGCAAGAGCCAGCTTATGAAGCGCCGGTGGCTCAAGCCGAAACTGTAGATGTTGAGGTGCCTGAACAATTTGCTGCACCTGTGCAAGAGGTCGAAGCACCGGCTATCGAAGAGGCCTTTGCGCCGCAGGCTGAAGTTCAAGCTGCGCCAATCGAACAGGAAGCGCCTGTCGCTGTGCCGGAAATTGCAATTCCGCAGATCGATATTCCGAGTGATGAAAATTATGCTTTAACGGACACATCAGAGCCTGCTCCGGCCCCTGCGCCAGCCCCTGATGCTGCACAAGCCCCTATAGAGTCAGCTCCAGTTGCCTCAGAGTCGGCGGATATGACGCCGCCTGCCGCGCCGCAGACGACGGGTGAAGAACGTGAATTTGAACGCCGGGCTTTGCCAATTGAAGATGAATCTGCCGTTTTAGGTAATAATTGGCGGGACGCCGTTATTGCGAAAGCGGTCGGCGCAGAAGGCGTCGCTGCAGTGGTTGCCGAGCCTGAAGAAGAGGCTGCGCCCGCAGCTGAAGAGACAGCGCAAGCTGTAGAGGGCGGCCCAATTCGTATCCTACTGGCAGAAGATAATGCGATCAACGCGCTTTTGACTCGGACCTTGCTAGAAGCCGAGGGTCATAATGTTGATACAGTTGAAGACGGCTTACTGGCTGTCGAAGCCATGAAAACGTCGACATATGATTTGATCTTTATGGATATGCGCATGCCGAATATGGATGGCTTGGAAGCGACGCGGAAAATTCGCGCCCTTCCAAATGTCGCCCGTTCATTGCCTATCGTGGCTCTCACGGCGAACGCTTTTGATGATGATAGAAATGCCTGTTTCGACTCCGGCATGAATGATTTCATGACCAAGCCCGTCAGCGCCGAAGAATTATCTGAAAAAGTCCGCGATTGGACAAGCCCAGAAGCTAAAGAGCGTTTGGCAAAAGCGGCTTAAAACCGCC
>CAYWSI010000271.1:0-2295 GCA_964460585.1 uncultured Algimonas sp. | reverse complement strand
AAGACGGTCAGGCTTTTGACGATTTATTTGATACCGTCCTCGGCGCGCAGGTCGCGCGCGAGCTCGGCTATGAGATGGGCACGGCGCTGACCCTCTCACATGGATTGGGCGCAACGAGTTTTGTTAATCACGATGAAAAACCCTTTCGCGTTGTCGGGATTTTAGAGCCGACAGGAACGCCGGTGGATCGCTCGGTCTATGTCAGCGTCGCCGCCGTCGAAGCCATCCATATTGGCTGGCAGAACGGGACGCCCACCGCCGCCAGCCGCAGCGTCTCTCAAGATAGGCTGCGCGCATTAGACCTACAGCCCGAAAGCGTAACGGCGCTATTCGTTGGCGCGACCTCGAAAATCCAAACCCTGCGCCTGCAAAGAGATTTAAATACCTATGCCCAAGAGCCGCTCACGGCGGTTATTCCGGGCGTGGCGCTCAGCCAATTATGGGGCACGGTCTCTATCGTGGAGCGCGCCTTGGCGATTGTGTCGGGATTTGTCATTGCGGTTGGCTTAATCGGGGTTTTGACCTCCATCCTAACCACGCTGAATGAGCGCCGCCGAGAAATGGCGATATTGCGTTCTGTCGGGGCGAGGGGGCGCACCATTGTCGGGCTCCTCGTCAGCGAGGCCGCTTTGATTGCTTTCATCGGCGCAGTGCTTGGTGTGGTGATGCTCTATATTTTGATGTGGGCGCTCAGCCCTTATCTGGAAGCGCGCTTTAGCGTGAGCGCGATAAAGTCATTTCCCGGATTGAAAGACGTCTATGTCGTCCTCGCCTTGACGCTCATCTCTGGCGTCCTCGGTCTTATTCCCGCTCTTACCGCTCTGAAGCGGTCAGTGTCGGACGGTTTGTCGACTCGAATTTAGCGCTGGATGCACCTTCGGTTTTTGCGGCCTGTGTCAGCTTCGCTTTCCTCGCCATGCGGGCTTGCGCCGCTTTGGCGGCGCGGTTGGACGCGCTCGAAAATGTCGGTTTTATAGGTTTTACTTCGGCAGGCGGAACCTCATTTTGCTTATGCCACTCGCTGAGCTGCTGTGCTAGAAATAGCGCATCCGCATCCGCTGTTGCCGGATCATAATCCGTCCAAGACGCCCCGCCCAGTTGCCCAAAAAAGCCGCCATGGCGATCACAGGCCTGCGCTGGCAATGCAGCGGCTGCGGCAATAGTAAGAATAGAGACGGTGGCTAAAATACGCATGTCGTGTATATAGGTGATTTTGGCGAAAAAGTCAATTTTGTGGGGAGTTTGAGTATAGCTTAGACTTTAAAATTCCAATCCATCCTCATTTTGAACTATCAAATAGAATGAATTTTATGAGCGAGTTCAATTCCTTATAAAATTTTCAAAAAGCTTAATCCACACATTCCCATTTACCCTGCATATTAATGGGGTTCTTTCGAGCATTGGACAGGATTGACGCGTTATCTTTCTGGTTCGGGGGACGGTGTGTCTAGGTGAGAGGGTGACGCCGTTTCATCGGGGCCGTATCGCGAGAGCCTGACGGGGTGGAACCCCCGCAATCCAGTAAGGCCGCTTTATGTAAAGCACCGCCGTAGGGCCTCGCAATTGGCGCAAGCCAAATGCAGGGGTTGATTGAGTTTCAAACCAATCGACTTCGATCCTTACGTAAAACACTTTTCCTTTTCGGTACTCCGTCGTGAGGGCCGACCCTACGGGCCGTCCTAATGGCCGCGAAGAGATTATTGGCAGACTTCCATGTAGAAGCCAGAGCTTTGACGGGGGCTGCAAGCGATGACGCTTGACCCCATTTCTGAAGGCGACATGTTTTAGAAAGAGATAGAAAGACTGGCGCACCCTAGAGGATTCGAACCTCTGACCTCTGCCTTCGGAGGGCAGCGCTCTATCCAGCTGAGCTAAGGGTGCGAGCGGTGCGTCCCATAGCGCTGCAATGGCGTGCTGTCCAGCGGTTGAAACGTCGTAGCTAAGCGCGCACATGTGATTTTATGAAACTTATTCTTCCAGCTCTCATACTCATGTCATGTCTGGCGGGATGTTCTCGCTCGGATAGCGGATTAACAGCGACGGATGCTGTCTCTGAACGGGTGGATGAGGCCCGCGCCCGAAATGATGGCCCGGCTATGTGGGTAGCGACAGATTTTGATTCCACCGTTTATCTATTTGGGACAGTACATTTACTCCCCGATGATTTGGTCTGGCAGCGCGAAGATATGCGTCAGGCTTTTGCGGAATCCGGCACCATATTCTTCGAGGTTGATACAGGGCCAGAAAGCCAGGTTGAGGGCACGGTTCTAACGACGAGCTTAGGCCTGCGCAGTG
>CAYWSI010000270.1:0-2298 GCA_964460585.1 uncultured Algimonas sp. | reverse complement strand
TCCTTCCAAGATTCGAGAGCCGCCAGCGTTTTGCGCTTCGCAAAACGCGAGAGGCCTCTCTACCGAATCCTCTCCTCCGAACCCCCAAGTATTCACCTAACCCCCAACCCCCTATACTCAGTCCTTCTGAACGGCAATTTTCCCAGCCGCTCAACTAGGTGCCCCATGCAGTTTGAAGAACTCCAGAAACAACTTCGCGCATTTGCCCGTGAGAGGGACTGGGAGCAGTTCCACTCCCCAAAAAATCTAGCAATGGCCCTCTCCGTGGAGGCATCAGAACTCCTCGAAATATTCCAATGGCTTAAAGAAGACGAGTCTCACAGCCTTTCTCCCGAACAATCAGCATCTGCCGCCGCGGAAATAGCCGACATTCAAATCTATCTCGCTCGCATTGCTGATGTGCTCAACATTGATATTCCCGAGGCTGTCGATCAGAAGATCGCAAACAACCAAAAAAAATACCCCGCCGATAAGGCTCGCGGCCGATCCGATAAGTACACGGCCTACGAGGATGATGAGGCTTGATAGTCTACGAAGCGCTCCGCTCAGAATTTACCGACGATGTCCTGTCGAACGCTATAGAGCAGAGAGTTCTTGATAGTTTTCAACGAAGGCTTGGACAAACCACAAGCAAATCCGAGATCGAGTCTTGGAAGAACTCACTTCAGTACGTTAACAATGCGGTTATGGCAGCAGGCATTCCTGAGGATGCGGGCGTTGCGATTGAGTACCGGATGCCCCAGTCCTCCAAGAGAGTGGACTTCATACTCACTGGGCGAGACCAGAACGACCAAGATACGGCAGTAATCATTGAGTTAAAGCAGTGGAGTGAAGCGTCTGTAACAGAGAAAGACGCTGTTGTTGAAACTGTTGTGGGTGGCGGAATTCGAGAAGTACTGCATCCATCCTACCAAGCTTGGACCTACGCGGCGTTAATACGGGATTTCAACGAAGCCGCGCACGACGGGCGAATCCGACTGGAACCGTGCGCCTACCTTCACAATATGCAGTTCGATGAGGCAGTAAAAGCTAGTCGATATGCGGAGCATTTAGAAAAAGCGCCCCTATTCTCGCGAGAGGATACAAAGCTGCTCCAAGCTTTCCCGGCACATCCGCACAGGGGACCGAAAGCAGGTACTTTACAAGATCGAAAACGGCGCCCTGAAGCCTTCCAAGGGTCTCGCAGATCATCTGGCTTCGTTGCTCGAAGGGAACAGAGAATTTGAACTGATTGATGAGCAAAAGTTGGTGTATGAGACCGGTATCTCGCTCTTAAGGACTGCGCAGACTGGCCAAAAACAAGTACTTATTGTTGAAGGTGGTCCTGGAACTGGAAAATCGGTTGTTGCTATTAATCTGCTGGTAGCTACTACTGAGCTAGCCTTGGTGTCGCAGTACGTCACACGTAACGCAGCGCCTAGAGCTGTCTATGAAACCAAACTCGCGGGCACGATGCGGAAGACGCACATCGGTAACCTGTTTAAATCGAGTGGCGCATATATCAATGCACCAAAGGATGAACTAGATGCACTCATTGTTGATGAAGCTCACCGATTGAACGAAAAATCAGGACTGTATCGCAACCAGGGTGAACATCAGGTTGCCGAGATCATTCGTGCCTCGAAGTTCTCAGTGTTCTTTGTTGACGATGATCAACGCGTTACGTTGGATGATATTGGTGAGAAGGCAGTTATAGCGGATAAGGCCAGAACCGAAGGTGCAATCGTAACCGAACTCAAATTGGAGTCGCAGTTTCGTTGCAATGGGTCTGATGGCTACCTTTCCTGGTTGAATCATTGCCTAAGGATATCGTCGAGTACGAATAGCTCACTAGACGGGATCGACTACGATTTTCAGGTATTTGGTTCGCCAGTTGATCTACATAACCGGATCAGGTCTGTTAACAAGGTTAATAACAAGAGCCGCATGGTAGCCGGCTACTGTTGGAACTGGAAAGGCAAGAAAGACCCAACGATAGAAGATATCGATATCCCAGAGCATGGATACAAGGCCAGATGGAATTTGAGTAGCGACGGAATGTTCTGGATTTTGAAACCAGATTCTGTGGAGGAGGTTGGTTGTATTCACACTTGCCAAGGCTTGGAGCTCGATTACGTCGGGGTGATTATTGGTCCTGACTTAGTCGTTCGTGATGGGGTGGTAGTTACAGATGCAACGAAGCGCTCGTCGCAAGATCGTTCCATATACGGCTATAAGAAATGGGCGAAAGCAGACCCTAAGGCTGCTAAGGCCGCTGCCGATAGAGTAATAAAGAATACTTATCGAACTCTTATGACG
>CAYWSI010000269.1:0-2320 GCA_964460585.1 uncultured Algimonas sp. | reverse complement strand
GGTCTACAAAATCGACATTACAATCCGCGTCAAAAGTTGACGATTGGGATTATGATTGGTCACTCAATATTGCGAAATAAAGCTTAACTCACACTCCAACTCAAAACCTCACCCGCATGGAACGGAATAATATCTGTCGCTGATAAGGTCAGGCGGTCTGGGACGGTTTGGTCTTTTCTCGTGAGGGTGAGCGTGTCTTCATTGAGCGGCAGGCCGTAGAATTTCGGGCCGTTGACGCTGGCGAATTTTTCGAGCTTATCCAGCGCGCCTTCTTCCTCAAATGTTAGCGCGTAGCTTTCCATCGCATAGGGCGCGTTAAACACGCCTGCACAGCCGCAGGCGCTTTCTTTTGCGCCGACTGCATGGGGCGCCGTATCTGTACCGAGGAAGAATTTGCGCGAGCCTGAGGTCGCGGCTTTGCGCAAGGCGAGGCGGTGCTTCTCGCGCTTGGCAATGGGCAAGCAATAATAATGCGGGCGGATGCCGCCGTCAAAAATAGCATTACGATTATAGCGCAGGTGATGCGGCGTAATGGTGGCGGCGACATTATCGCCGGCTTCCATGACGAACTCGGCCGCTTCTTGCGTGGTGATATGTTCAAAGACGATTTTTAGATTTGGATGCTCACGGACGAGGGCGACCATCACCTCGTCTATAAAGACGGCTTCGCGGTCGAAAATATCGACGTCTTTATGGGTGACTTCGCCGTGGACGAGAAGCGGCATGCCGACATCTTCCATCGTGTCTAAAACATCATGAATATGCTTTACATCAGAGACGCCGTGCGAGGAATTGGTCGTCGCATTGGCAGGATAAAGCTTCGCCGCTGTGAAGACACCTTCATTTTTACCGCGCCGAATTTCGGCAGGGTCAATCGTATCTGTGAGATAGGCCGTCATCAGCGGCGTAAAGTCTAAGGATGGGTCAACCGCCGCAAGGATACGGTCACGATAGGCGCGCCCCGCCGCAACTGTGGTCACAGGTGGTTTGAGATTTGGCATGATAATCGCGCGCGCAAATTGGCGGGCTGTGTGATTCACCACATCCGAGAGCATAACGCCGTCGCGTAAGTGAACGTGCCAATCATCAGGGCGGCGAATAGTAAGCGTATCAGTCATAGTGGAAAGCTAGCCGAGCGGATGGGGAGGGTCTAGCAGCCCGTGCTATTTTAACTGCCAATATATATGGGGAAAAGCGGATTAGTCCCAATCTCTGCGCCGTAATGTCATGAGCGCATTACCATCTGCATCAAAGAGGGAGAGCTTAAGATGGGTGGCTTCAAATCTGCGTGTGTTTTGCAGATTTTGCAGAAATTGCGTTTCCGCTTGCATGACGCCATCGCAAAACTTCTTTGTACTTGCCAGCGCGCCAACGGTTAGGGTTTGGCCCGCTTGCGTATATTGTCCAAAGAATTGATTGCAGCCACCATGTCCTGTGATTTCGCCGCCAGCTTTAAAGGCAACAAATTGTTCTGGCGCGTGCGTTTCAACTGGTCCCCATTCACTGCCGGTAAGCGAAGCGAGCGGACGGGTTTTTCGAACGTCGCTCGCGATTTTTGCACAACCTACAAGGACAAGCGCGCCAAGGGCGAGCGGCAGAATGACGGGCAGCGCCATTCTCACCGTTCTCTATAGGGGTCGCCCAACATAGACGAGATATGCCGCCCGTTTTCGGCGAGAGCTGCCACATCTACAGAGACTTTCGGAGAGCATTGTTTGTGGCGTTCTTGTTCTTGATAATATCCGGCATTGAACGCGCGGACGAGTTGGCGGTGCCGTTCTGTATCGTCGCCCGCTTCGACGCTCATCATGCGCTGACCATAATCCCGCCATTTCTGATCATTTGGGCCAAAGCATAATGTGCGCAGATAATGAATTTGGCCAATGTTCTTAGAGAGCGCTTCGACAAGATTGGTCATGGTGACCATATCTTCTTCAATACGTAATTCTGCGGCTTCGCGGGCCTTTGCCGCAAGCTCGCGTTTCTCGCGCTCTGTGAGCGGTTTTGGCGCAGTCTCTTCCGCTTTGGCAGGGGCTTCGTCCTGCCTCTCTGCTTCAGCATCCTGTGCAAAGCTTGGGCTCGCCAGCAGCAGCAAAGGAAGTAGGAATATGGTCCAACGGAACATCATAGACTCCAACTTACGTCTCATCTGCCGAAAACAAAACCATTTTTGCATATCCCTCGCGAATAACCCGCACGGTCTCGCTCCACATACCCAGCCCTTCAATCTTTGACATGGGGATGAAGCGGGCAGTATCGGCATCATCGCCTGCCTTGGGCGTGCCAGATGTCCAGCGCGCGAGGTAATCATGTAGGCGGT
>CAYWSI010000268.1:0-2321 GCA_964460585.1 uncultured Algimonas sp. | reverse complement strand
CTCGCCCGATAAGCCAGCGTCGGATTTCGCTTGTGCCAGCGCCAATTTCCATCAGCTTCGCATCGCGTAAATAGCGCCCTGTTGGGTAGTCATTAATATAGCCGTTTCCGCCCAGCATTTGGATGGCGTCAAGCGCAACTTGTGTGGCGCGCTCGGCGGCATAAAGGATACAGCCTGCAGCATCTTTACGCGTGGTCTCGCCGCGGTCACAAGCGGCGGCGACGGCATAGGAATAAGACCGCGCCGTGGAGAGCGACACATACATATCGGCGAGCTTGCCTTGCATCAGCTGAAACTCGCCAATGGGTTTGCCGAATTGTTTACGCTCATGAATATAAGGCAGAACGGTGTCTAGACAGGCTTGCATAATGCCTGTTGAAACAGCGGAGAGAACGACGCGCTCATAATCCAAACCTGACATCAAAATCTCGACGCCTTGACCGATATTCCCCATGACATTTTCGTCGGAGACAAAACAGTCTTCAAAGACAAGCTCGCAGGTATCAGAGCCGCGCATCCCTAATTTATCCAGTTTTTGCGCCGTCGAAAATCCGTCCATATCGGGCGTAATTAAAAAGGCGGTGATGCCGCGAGAGCCAGCCGTAGGGTCTGTCTTGGCATAGACGATTAAGAGGTTCGCGGTCGGGGCATTTGTAATCCACATCTTATTGCCATTGAGCAGATAACCGCCTTGCGCGGTTTCGGCCTTGAGGCGCATGGAGACGACATCTGAACCAGCGGAAGGTTCAGACATTGCAAGGCTGCCGAGATGCTCGCCGCTAATCAGCTTTGGCAGATATTTGGCTTTTTGCTCGGCATTCCCCCAACGGCGAAGTTGGTTGATGCAGAGATTGGAATGGGCGCCATAAGACAGGCCAACAGAGGCGGAGGCACGAGAGACTTCTTCAATTGCGATGGTGTGTTCTAGGTAACCTAACCCCAAGCCGCCGTCCTCTTCCGCGACGGTAATGCCGTGCATGCCGAGTTCGCCCATCTTCTCCCAGAGGTGGCGCGGAAATTCATTCTTTGCATCGACTTCATCCGCAATGGGCATGAGCTCGGATTGGCAGAATTGATAAACGGTCTCGCGGATCATCTCCGTCGTTTCGGAATGGCCGAATTGCAGAGTGGGGTAGGGGGTTGTCGACATTATTTTTTCTCTTCTTCGAGGCTAACCAATATAGCGCCGTCCGTGACAAGCTCGCCGACGCCTGCGCCAATCTCGGCGATGATGCCGTCGCGCGGCGCGGTGAGGGTTTGTTCCATTTTCATGGCTTCCATCACGATAAGCGCATCGCCTTCGGAGACAGCATCGCCAGCCTTAACGTTCAGCGCGATAATTTTTCCGGGCATGGGAGCGCTGATGGCATCCGAGGAGGCCGCCGCCGTTGCGTCATGTGAGATTAGAGGGACTTGGAAAAATTCAGTATTTCGCGTGATACTGATATGGTCATTTAATTTTTTAAAGGCCCAACTTTTATAGTTATTCAGCGATTCAGTATTCGATAAATTTTCATCTTCTCCATCTAGGGTGAAAAAAATCTCTTTCCCGCTATTTATTGAAACCAAAATCCCTTTATCCGTTTTCTCACCGATATCTACGCGGACTATCCCGTCAGGGCTATCGAATAGGTGAACGTCGGATTTTGGACGATTTAGCCGCCAACCGTTTGCGAGAGAAAAAGGCGTTGTTTCAGCTTTCCAAGTGAGTTGGTCTTCGTATAGGGCTGCCAATCCATATAACTTATTTTGAAAATTTGCGCGGTCTGGGATTAAGCCGGATTCAAATTTATCAATAAAATGGGTATTAACCTGACCCGAAACAAAATCTGGATGAGTTAGGCAGTGCCTTAAAAAACTACTATTAGTTTTTAAACCGTTTAGAGCATTACCGCAAATTTCCGCATCATCGATAAGGTCAACGAGATTATCTATAGCGTCTTCTCGGTCCCTAGCGAGTGTGATAAGTTTAGCGATCATCGGATCATAATGTATACTCACGGTATCGCCCTGTTCGACCCCTGTATCGACCCGGTAAATTTCACTTCCTTGGGTCCAAGATTCATCATCAAAATGCCGAATGCGCCCTATACACGGCAAAAAGTCATTGGCAGGGTCTTCCGCGTAAATCCGGGCTTCAACCGCATGACCTTCCATTTTAATTGTGCTTTGTTTCGGCAGCTTTTCTCCTTGCGCCACACGTATTTGCCATTCTACCAAATCTAGCCCTGTGATTTCCTCCGTCACGGGATGTTCGACTTGCAAGCGTGTATTCATTTCCATGAACCAGAAGCCGTCTTTTTTGAGCTTGCCTGACCCGT
>CAYWSI010000267.1:0-2346 GCA_964460585.1 uncultured Algimonas sp. | reverse complement strand
GCGAAACTTGTCGAGGGCAGCCCCGCGCGATTGCATATTGAAACCATTGTCCGCGAACAATCCATCACGCTTTACGGGTTTGCCTCTGAAGACTCGCGGGCTTGGTTCGTACGGCTGCAATCTGTGCAGGGCGTTGGGCCTAAGGCGGCGCTGGCCATTCTCGATATCCTATCTCCGGGCGAGATTATGAGTGCAGCGGCTCTCGAAGATAAAACGGCCTTTGCCCGCGCTTCGGGCGTGGGACCGAAACTGGCCACACGGATAGCAACAGAGCTATCAGGGAAGGCGTCGCCCACGGGACGCGGCTTCCAAGCGGCGTTCACCCCGCCTGTGACAGCATCGGCTACGGAGGGCGAGCGAAATGAAGGCTTATCCGATATGCGCCTTCGTAATGACGCCGTCAGTGCGCTCGAAAATTTAGGCATCGGCCAAAGCGAAGCCCTGCGCGCTGTTGCGACAGCTTTCAGTACATTCCCGGACAATCCGAGTTTGGATGATTTGATTAAAGTCTCTCTGAAAGAATTAGGTTCATAGTGAGTGAGGAACGCCTCATATCCGCTGAGACCCAAATGGGTGATGTCCGTGACCGGGCTTTGCGGCCTTTGTCTTTTGGTGATTTTGTTGGGCAAGCCGCCGCGATTTCTAATTTGAAAGTCTATGTCGAAGCCGCGCGGCGCAGAGGCGAAGCGCTGGATCATCTTTTGCTGTCTGGTCCTCCGGGTTTGGGTAAGACGACGCTTTCCCAGATTGTTGCGCGGGAATTAGGCGTGAATTTCAAATCTACCTCTGGGCCGATTATCTCAAAGGCGGGAGACCTTGCGGCGCTTCTGACCAATCTTGAACCCAATGATGTCTTGTTCATTGATGAAATTCACCGTCTCAGCCCCGTTGTTGAAGAAGTGCTTTATCCCGCGATGGAAGACTTTGAGCTCGACCTTATTATTGGCGACGGCCCTGCGGCGCGGTCCATCAAGATTGATATTGCGCCCTTTACGCTCATTGGGGCGACGACGCGGGCAGGGCTTCTCGCCACGCCTTTGCGCGACCGTTTCGGGATTCCTGTGCGGCTCGAATTTTACGATGTAGAGGATTTGACGCATATCGTGGCGCGGGCGGCTGGTAAATTAGGATTAGAAATGACGCCGGATGGCTCGCGAGAAATAGCGCGGCGCGCGCGCGGAACGCCGCGTGTGGCGGGACGGCTGCTTCGCCGCGTTCGGGATTTATCCGAACATGAAGGCCATAAAATTATTGATGCGCCTGCCGCAGATGCGGCGCTGAAACGGCTCGGCGTCGATGATATTGGTTTGGATAAGCAGGATAGGCGCTATCTCCATGCGCTTTGCGAGATGTTTGGCGGCGGACCGACGGGGGCAGATACGCTAGCGGCAGCTCTGTCTGAGGCCCGCGATGCACTTGAAGATGTGATTGAACCTTACTTGATTCAGCAAGGTTTTTTGCAGCGTACACCGCGTGGCCGTGTGGCAACCCCGCGTGCCTATGCCCATCTCGGACTAACCCCGTCTGACGCCCCGCCTGCGCCGCAATTATTTGAAGGCGACTGATGATGGAACAACCTAATATTGGCTGGTTTGAAGGGCGAGAGCATCACTATCCCTTACGTGTTTTTTACGAGGATACGGACTTCTCTGGCATTGTTTATTACGCGAATTACCTACGGTTTTTTGAACGGGCGCGCAGTAGTTTCTTTCGTCTTGTCGGATTTGAACATGCCAAGCTCTGGGATGCGGACGACCCGCTCGCTTTCGCTATTCGCAAGATTGAACTCGACTATAAAAAACCCGCCCGCGTGGATGATCATCTCACGATTGTAACAACGTATGACCGTATAAAAGGCGCGCGCCTCTGGGTCAGCCAAGCCTGCTATCGCGGCGATGAACTGCTCGTGACAGCCGTGTCCGAAGCCGCCTGCATAACACCAGAAGGCCGCCCAAAACGCGCCCCGAAATTTATGCTAGAAGAGTTGGGGCCTTATTTGGAGGGGGGAGTATAGTATGGCCCAAATCACTCACACACTATGCCCTCCGGCCAACACGAAAGACCGCCGCCTCGATGCCGTCTTGAAGGAATATTTTTAATGACCATTACCTCCGCCAAAAAAGACACGCTCTTCCTCCTACCGCCTGGGTTCGCCGATAATAATCGCCGCGAATATTGCCCTGAATGCGCCGAAATTTCGGGGGTCTTATACTATTATCCGGCTATCCAACACAGCGTTGAGGTGATTTACCAACCGATTGCGAGGCCGCGTGCTGATTTGGTGGAGAGACTCGGAGATAAGAATCAAAACTGCCCCACGCTTGTTTTGGCGCAGGGCAGTCCAGA
>CAYWSI010000266.1:0-2356 GCA_964460585.1 uncultured Algimonas sp. | reverse complement strand
CGGCCATTTGGCGGTGCATTTTCAAAAGCTTATTCACCTCTTGAATGCTCATGCCAGAGCCTGCCGCGATGCGTTTTTTACGCGAGGCCTTTAAGAGCTTTGGATTGCGGCGCTCTTCTGGCGTCATCGACAGAATGATAGCTTGTTGTTGTTTCAGCAAATGATCATCCACACCGCCTGCGGCATCGAGCTGTTTTTTCATCTTACCCATGCCGGGCATGAGTTTCATCAAGCCGCCCATGCCGCCCATTTTTTGCATTTGGCCGAGTTGTTTGCTGAGATCTTCAAGGTCAAATTGACCCTTACGCATTTTCTCTGCGGTCTCTTGCGCTTCTTTTTCATCAATAATCTGCGCGGCTTTTTCAACAAGGGAGACAATATCGCCCTGTCCTAAAATCCGGCCTGCGAGACGTTCCGCGTCAAAGGCTTCAAGCCCGTCCAGTTTTTCGCCAGTGCCGAGAAATTTAATCGGAAGGCCCGTCACCGCGCGCATAGAGAGCGCCGCGCCGCCGCGTCCGTCGCCGTCAATCCGCGTCAGCACAAGACCTGTGAGCGGGAGGCGCGCATGAAAACGTTTCGCCGTTTCAACCGCATCTTGACCCGTTAGCGAGTCCGCAACCAAAAGCGTTTCAATCGGATTAGTCTCTTTGGCAATGGCCTCGACTTCATCCATCAGCTCTTCATTGATGGTGGTCCGGCCCGCCGTATCGAGGAAGACAATATCATATCCGCCTTTTGCACCTTCAGCCATGGCACGCTTGGCGATTTCTAAGGCCGTCTGGCCTTTCACAATCGGAAGGAAACCTGTGCCGGCTTGCTCCGCGAGCATGCCAAGCTGGTCCATCGCGGCGGGGCGATTTGTATCAAGCGAGGCGAAGAGCACTTTCTTCTTAAGTGCTGTGCGCAAATAAAGGCCAAGCTTACCGGTTGTCGTTGTTTTACCAGAACCTTGCAGGCCCGCCATCAGAATGGCGATAGGCGGGCGTCCTGCGAGATTTAACTCACTGGCTTTGGCAGCTTCCGCCTTATCCGCTTCATCATCAGAGAGCGTTCCGCCGAGCATGTCGATGAGCGCGTCATTGACGATCTTAATGACCATCTGGCCCGGTTTGATGGATTTGATGACTTTCTCGCCGACGGCCTCAACACGAACCTTTTCGACGAATTGCTTAACCACAGGCAGGGCGACATCAGCTTCCAAAAGCGCGATGCGGATTTCCCGCATGGCTTTATTCACGTCAGATTCGGACAGCGACCCACGGCCGGTCAGACCGTCGAATACACTTCCTAACTTATCACCTAAGGCTTCAAACAAGCTTTCAGTCACCTTTCCACCGGATGTCTCTCACGACATCCGCGCTTCATTAAATTGATCCCCCAATCAATTTTGGCGGATCAATTTTGGACGTCGTCCAACATTCGCGCGCGCAACGCAAAAATCCGCGGCGAACGAAACTCGTCGACCACGGTACTCCGTCTGCATCTTGCACAGCGCGGAGCGCAGAGTTAAAACTGCGCGAATGGCGGGCGTTTATGTGTTTGGGGGCAGTCTGTCAACAGGAGTCTGGTGGGCTGGATAAGACAGTGGAACACGCCGTAGGTGGCTGACGACACGTTACCCGTTGAATGAAATCTTATGTCTGCCTTGCCGGCAAACGCAGACATTAGCACAGTGACTTAAACCGCCCAAAGAAGGCCGCTGGTAATGTTTGCTGATAGCATGAAAATTAGTCGAAAAGGCACATTCGTGTTTGTCTGATTTATTGGGGTGATAGGCGGTATCTAGGTTTTTCTCCGTCTGCTTCTAGGATATCTACAGAGATAACTTGCCCTTTTTGGATATTAAACTGGGTTGAAAAAGACATTACACCCCTGACTCCATTCTCAAACTCTACCACAGCAGCCGCACTGGTCCGATTAAAACGTTGATTTGAACCCGTCGCCATCACTTTCATCACTTTTGCTTCCTGAGACCTTACCAACCTATACTCTGCTGGAGACGGGGAGAGAAAGAATAGCAAAATGAAAGCCAGTCCGAGAACTGAACACACACATGCTATTATTAATTTTGCTGGCATAGGATCGAGGGTATTTTTCTTCATATGCACTTTAGTAAACGAATGATGTTACGAATTTCAAAATAGCTGATACGAACGTCTTATAATCGCTCCAGTAAAGACACTGGCTAATGTCCACTTTTGGGGGAGGAAGTAGCCATTAGGTTTATCTCAACCCAAAAAAAAAGGCTCCCTCGCGGGAGCCTTTTTCTATTCTTATAAAGCGGATGCTTTGAAACTTACGCTTTAACCGTATGCGGAGCAGACGCGTTTTTCTTTGCTGTCTCTGCAAGTGCTGC
>CAYWSI010000265.1:0-2373 GCA_964460585.1 uncultured Algimonas sp. | reverse complement strand
AAACCTATAACCGCGCTGTTTTGCGCAATGGGTTTGAAAGCGTATTGTCCAAAGTTCAAATTCGAACAAAGGACGGGCAGGAATTTCTCGCCCGCATTCGGCCCGATACAGCCTGCGATATTCCGGCCAAAGTCGTTTTCTCCAATGATATAAACGGGCATACAGATGGACGCGAAGTGCTTATTACCTCTGCGCTCATGCGCTCTGTGCCGGATGATACAAATCTCGCCCTCGTCATTGCTCATGAAATGTCCCATGTGATTGCAGGTCATTTCAACCAAGCGCCGAGCCAAGATTTGGAATTAGAAGCCGACCGCATGGCGCTCGTGCTTATGGCGCGCGCCGGATATGATATAGAGGCGGCTGTCGGCTTTTGGGAAAGCGCTACCCATCCGCATGACGGGGGAGGCGCAGCCCAAAACTCCCACCCCACAACGCAGGCGAGATATAAGAATTTTCAAAAAGAATTGAAGCGGATTAAACGTAACGGCGATATTGAGGCTTTGGATTTTTAATCCGAATGAAGGTCTGATGAAAAAACGCTACATCATGGCAGGGTTTTTCCTTTTGACGGGCGTGGTAATTTGGGGCTTGAATAGTTCGCATTTGGTCCCGTCCTATTATAAAAATGACCCCCTGCTTTTAGCGCATCGGGGCGTGCATCAAAACTTTGATATGGCTGGCGTCGAAAATGATACCTGTACAGCCACACGGATTTTTCCGCCAACTCACAACTATCTGGAAAACACCCTGCCCTCTATTCAAGCCGCTCTCGACTATGGCGCGGATATTGTTGAAATTGATGTTCACCCGACAACGGACGGGGAGTTTGCGGTCTTTCATGATTGGACATTAGATTGCCGCACAAATGGAACAGGCCGCGTGCGCGATCATAGTTCCGAGGATTTACGCAAACTCGACATTGGATATGGCTATAGTTTTGACAGCGGAAAAAGCTTTCCATTTCGCGGAAAACATGTCGGGCAAATGCCAATGCTAGGTGAGGTCTTTACGGCTTTTCCAGAAACGTACTTCCTCATAAATGTAAAAAGCCGTTCCTTAGAAGAAGGCCACAAGCTCACCGAATATTTAAGCGCCTTAAATATAGACGCGGCGCGCACCGCATTTTACGGACATCAAAACCCAATGAATGCTATCCAAGAGAATAACCCCAATTTCATCACCATGGGAAAACAGCAATCCAAAAATTGTTGGAAATCCTATCTTGCGCTTGGGTGGAGCGGCTATTTTCCCAAAGCCTGCCGCAATATCTGGGTGCCTGTTCCAGAAAATTTTAAGCGGTTTATTTGGGGATGGCCCAACCGCTTTGAAGCGCGCATGGCGAAATATAAAAGCCAAGCTGTCTTGGTTGGACCTCACACAAAAGCCCGCTCGGAACCCGCCATTGATAGTTTGGAGCAGCTAGACGCCATTCATAAAAATTTCAGCGGGATTATTTGGACCAATAAGATTGAGGTGATTGGGCCGCATTTAAAAGAAGCGACAAACTCTTCGCTTGCAAAAGACTAAAACTTACCCGCATTACAAAAACATATGACGCGATTAAAACAAAAACGCTTTTACGTCCTCGCCCTTGTCTTTGCGGGACTGGCTTGGGTTTTATGGCCGATTTACGGATTTCTTTCTAATCAATATGAAACCGCACGATTGCCTTGGGGATGGACAGAGCTCCCAGCGGAAGCACCTATCGGGGCCAGCCAAGTCAAAGCCGCCTATGTAGAGGCGGGCGGAAAAGCGACAAAGATTTTAGAAGCTCGTCGTGCCAAAATTGGAGCCCCAAGCCTCTCCGCCGCCATCAGCGTCAATGGTCAGCTTGTCTGGGTCAATGCCGTGGGCTGGGAAAATGTCGAGAAGAATAAAGCCGCCAGCCATGAGACAATTTACCGAATTGGCTCCACCTCAAAAGCCGTCATGGCGACGGGGTTCGCGCGATTAGTCACAGAGGGCACGATGGATTTAGACGCGCCAATTTCGACCTATTCTAAAGGTCTCCCGAATCCAGATTGGAATGAGTTTACACCTCGCCAGCTCATCTCTCACACGGCGGGACTGCCTGCCTATGAAGAAAATAATGATTGGATAGGGTTTTATCATAGCCTCGCCTTACGGCGCCATTTTGCAGACCCGAAAGCGTCGCTATCTGTCTTTGACGGGGCAGATTTATTATATGCGCCAGGCACGAAATTTCACTATTCTGGCTATGATAATATCCTCCTAAGCGCGGTCATGGAGGCGGCAGCTCATGAGCCATTCAATGCCCTCATGTCGTCACGCGTCTTCGCGCCAAATAATTTAACCGCCCTCCAACCCGCACATGATGTCCCTCAAAAAGCGGTGTTCTATCAAACCAAA
>CAYWSI010000264.1:0-2425 GCA_964460585.1 uncultured Algimonas sp. | reverse complement strand
GCTGTGTGGCGTACCGCTCGGCAGCGCAATCAACAGAGGTGCCCACACCGAGTCTATTCATGGTTGGCGTGTGGCGCATCTTGGATTATCCATCGGTGGATTCCTATTATTTTCAATCGCCGCAGTCCTGCCGCGGATTTCACGTGGCCCGATTCTCGATGGCCTAGCGGCGTGGGGGTTCGTTTTGTCTACCTACGGTTTCATCGTCGCACTACCAATCGGTGCATCGATTCGCAATCGCGGACTACAAGCCAGTCAGGGCTTAGGGCAACTGGTCTATGCCGGCAATCTGGTGGGTGCTGGTGGTTCACTAGTCGGTGCAGTCGCCTTACTAATTCTGGCGATCATTGGGGTCTTCGTACGATAATGAGCGAGCACAAGATCCAACATTAGTGTTGTGCGAGTTCAGCCACAGCGTCCTCTTTGCAGTTTGGGCACATGCCATGGGTAACTGAACTCGTCTGCGCCACATAGTCGTGTAAGGGAACCCAAGCAGAAACCGCTCCGTTATCCTCAACCGATACTCTGCGACACCAAGCGCACATAGGCACCAGTTTCCGTACATTGACCAGATCTTGTATCGCTCGCCTGAGCTCTATTTGTGCGACCACCGAATCGCGCAATATGCCCAGAGCCGCTTTCTGGCCGTCAGAAAGTTCTCTTGGCTTTAGATCAATAACACAAAGTGTACCCAGTATGGCGCCATCAGCCATTCGTAAGGGGGCGCCTGCATAAAAACGAATATTGGGTGCAGCGGTAACCAGGGGGTTCAGCGCGAAGCGTTCATCCCGCAACGCATCTTCGACAATAAGCAGTTGGTCGTCGTAGAGAGCGTGAGCACAAAACGCTTGTTCGCGCGGTGTTTCGCGGCGCTCGAGTCCGTGATGCGCTTTGAACCATTGCCTGGTGTCATCCACAAGGCTGACGAGACTGATGGGTGTCTCACAAATCGTGCTAGCCAAACGGGTTAGATCGTCAAATGCCGTCTCTGTAGCGGTATCGAGAATCCGATAGAGCTTAAGGCTATCAATGCGCGCCTTCTCATCCTTGATCATCTAAGCATCACCTTGGGCCGGACGGATCAGTGTAGACGGTCAGCCAGGACGCGGCTAGAACAACAGATGTATTTATTAGGGGCTAAGGAATACACTAACTTGCAATTCAACTGTCGCGGGTTGCACACAGCCGTGCAATACAAAGATAGTAAAAACTGGCTCGAAACACCCTAGAAAATTCTATAAGTGAATCACGCTGGCAAAGGAATCTATCTCGTCATCATTGCCTTAGTTGGTATGGTATTAGGCACCATCATACCTATAGATTTTGCTTGGTTAAGCACACCCTGGGATCTTATTGCCAGTATGGTGATCTATCCTGCCGGCCTAGCTATTGTGTTCTATTTTTGCTGGATGCTGTATTCCGAATAAACGCGTAAACGAGGACGCATAAGTCTTAAGCTCAAGTAGACGATGACAGCATGGCGCGCGAGGCCTACCCTGATAGCAAGAATAGGTTGTTTTGATCATGTCCCAGTTTGAATTCGTGCAAATCACGTTCGCCATCATCTTGGGCCTAGGAGTGACCACGATTCTAAATGGGCTTGGGGAACAGCTTCGGCGGCGTCACACCCACAAGCTGATGGCGCTCCAAATAGCCTCTAGCCTACTACTGCTGCTCTTGCATCTAGCCTGGCTCTGGGGATTTTGGCAAACCCGCCAAACCGACTGGAACTTTGGATTGTTTCTCGCCTACGCGGCACCATCGATCTGGCTAGCCTTGGCGGCGAATGTCTCGCGCATCGACACCTTTGAGCACTCTGACTCAACATCCGTTCAGTATTTTCGCAATGCACCGATTCTCTACAGTCTATGGGCCGCCGCGGAAGCCGCAGGGATCGCATTGGGATTTCTGTACGCGAGCGGTCTCGATGACTACGACCGAACGGGTCTACTAGTGTTTTCATCCTCGCGTGCGTTAGGAGTGCTCGCTGTGCTTTCTCTCGGGTTTGTGAAAAACACCACGTATCAGTGGACAATTCTCTGCGTGCTTTTCCTGCAAATAACCGCGATGGTGTTTGTGTTCGTCACAAGCCTCGCTGGCACCTGAGGGAATCAAAGATGAAGCTGAGTGTGGAGCGCGACCTATCCTTTTTCGAGATCTGCTGGAAGACAGTGGTTGTCCATTCCGTCACCTATTTTGTTGCCGGTTTGTCAGCACTGCTGCTACTGCGTTATGGCAGCCAGACCACCGAACTCGATTCGCTGTTCAGGGGGATAGATCACCCACTAGTTATGGCGGGTCCCTTGTTGCAAGTCGTTCGTGGAATACTGTTTGCTTCCATTTTTTATCTCTTGCGGTCTGTTTTTTTCGCCACCCCGCGTGGCTGGCTCATACTGTTCTGGGCGCTGATTGTGCTCGGTATATT
>CAYWSI010000263.1:0-2432 GCA_964460585.1 uncultured Algimonas sp. | reverse complement strand
ATCTAGCTGGACTGATGCCTTGCTATGATAAAACTGGCGGGATGTAGTCCAAGGGCTTGAAATGGCAGAAGAGGTTCGCAAAGGACTTGCCTTCAAACATGAAGGGGCGGCCATGAAGCAGGCGCCCGCCTTCATAGAAAACGACCTCGCCGGGTTTAAGCATAACGTGGTGTTTGCGGTAATAGTTGTCTTCAATACAGAGTGGCCAATCCGTGTCCGTTTCTTGATCGACATTGATAATCGCGCTTATGATGTGCGTCTGGTAGCGATCACGGTGCATTTTCAAAATCGCTCCGTGATGATATTCTCGGATGCCGTAGACAAAAGTGGGCTCTAATTCCCTTCCACACCATGCTTCCATGGCCGGTTTAATCGAGGCATGTATTTCCTCTCTTAATTCAGGCGGCATATTCACGAGGCTGCTGCTAGACGGGCGCTTTTTATCCGCCTTTTCATCGGCGATTATGAAATCACCTTCAACAAATTCATGTTCTATGTGTTTTCTGTTTTCATGATAAAAATTATTCACCTTCTCAAATAGAGGTTTAGGCATTCGCGTTATATGAAGACCGCTATCGGTATAACTCGGAATATACTCATTTCTTTCTTTGATAAACATTTTTACGGAACCCTCTTGCGGGCAGGTGGTACGAAACCACTTGGTAATGATCGCTTTATATCCCTTTTCTATCGGGTGGGCCTGATGGAGCGTATGATGATTGGGGGTGCCGTCCGGATTTAAGCTGTTCCAAATGACGGCCATGCCTGCGATGGGTTTTAGCTTAACCCCAACCCGTTTGAACTCAGTTTCTCCGCCAGCCTCAACATCATTTAAGTAAATCATGACGGTGTAGGTTCTCTGGCCTCCAACTTTGCAATGGGTGTCATATTCTTCCATATCAAAAAAATCTGTATGGGCTTTAAATTCTTGCCCGACTTCATAATATTGACCTTGGATGCTCTCCGAATATGCAGGATGAATTCCAATAAATTGACAGATACGCTTATCGATTTCTTTTATACGCGGATCATCAATCATACCCATATCGCAGGTTTGACTTGTCCTATAATTTGTATCGACCTCAAAATTTCCGACAGTTGAAGGCCGTTTCGCCTGCTTAATAATATCGATTAGCGTCTCACACTCATGTGCATTTAAAAACCCATCAACGAGGCGTATATCAATCTCATCTGAGTCCATTGCCATGCCATTGGGAATGTAAATTTGGTCTCGGGAAATAGGGAGGCCGTGATTGCTTTCATATTTTTGCGCTTTTGACTGAGTATTGTTAGTTTTAAATGGATTTTCAATCTCTTCTGGAGGGCGTGAGGGGCTATAATTCATCTCGCTCACAATGGCTGAATATTCATAGCCTTCATCGAGTAATATTTTGAAAATTCCGTCGCGGTCTTTCCCTGCATTCACATTGCTTCTTATCCAGTCTTTCCAATCAGATGTGAATACTGTCTTCATTTTGTGTTCCCCCCATTTCTTATTTTATATGGCTGCGCCTCGATATTGCATGCAAGAGTCTAGCCTAATTAGATTAACTCACTAAGTAAATTGTAATTTACCGACGACAAATACATTAATTGGTCATACCAATAATATATTTTATTTGATTATTTTCTGCTATATTTTGTCTAATTTCACCTGCAAAAGGCCAATTCTGTTTGAATTTAGGAATGAAATGATATTCTCTTTTTTGAGCTAGTGCGCACAATTTTTTCAATTGGTAGGCTAAAATTAACCAAATTGTTAGCCAATTATACTACATTGGCTTACCTTCCTCCTTGACAATTTGGTTTTATATCATCACAAAAGTGATAGGTGCAGTGATCGGTATAAGACACGCGCCTGTTAGCCAAGGGGCTAAAATGTGAATGATCACAAACGGTGTGAGCCGCAATAGGGGACTACAGAAATACATATATAGCGCGTGATAGCTTTGTGCAATTCTCCTGCTATATCTATTATTTTATCACTGGATGATGTCAGAATGCTAAATCGGTCGATTTAGCAAACATAATTTCTGTACCTTAATTTTTGGAGGAAAAAAATTGCTAAATAGAAACCACAAAACCCACAAGTCAAAGCGAGGAAAACTTCTCTCGACCTCGGCTTGCTGCGCAACACTCGCGCTTGGATTAACGACCCTGCCGGGCGTCGCCAACGCGCAAACATTTGATATTCAATCTGCATCAGCGACTGCGGCGCATAGTAGTTTTCCAGCGTCTAATGCCATCGATGGCAGTACCGCATTTGCGTCACGTTGGGCCGGCAGCGGTAGCCCAGAGCGACTCACCTTGGATCTTGGTACAATCCGAAGGGTTGATGATGTTCGAATTGCTTGGGGCCGAGGCGATCGACAAATTTATTCATTTTTCATCGAAGGCCGTTCAGGCACCAGCGGAAATTGGACACAGATTTT
>CAYWSI010000262.1:0-2432 GCA_964460585.1 uncultured Algimonas sp. | reverse complement strand
TCGACTTTGACGGAGCGAAACCCGCGGGCGAGATGTTTGGTGAAGGCCTTTATGTCTTCGGACATTTCAACAGGCAGCGCGACAAAATGCCAAGCCGCTTTCTCCGCTTGCCAAAGCCAAATTTCGCTCGTGAATGAAAACTCAAGGTCGATCATATGATGCTTATAGAGCTTAATTCTTCAATCGTCACTTCTGCCTCTGCGGTATAAAACGACCTTGCAGCGCGCAGCTTTCACGCTCAAATAGATTTTATGACCACTCGAAAATTTAAGAATATTAAAATTCTTCCGCCGCGCCTTCCGGCGACTCAATTTTGGGGGCTTTGCTTTATTGTTTGGTTGGTGCTGCAAGTGCCCATCGCGCGTATCCCGATTATGTTTTTATCAACATGGGCGCATGAGTTGGGGCATGGCCTCGGCGCTGTGTTTACGGGCGGGCAGTTTAAAGAACTGACCGTTTTTCCAAATTTCTCAGGTCTCGCCCAAACCTCAACCACCAATAATTTTCAGCGCGCGATGGTCATCCTGCTCGGGCTTTTAGGGCCGAGCCTGTTAGGGGTATTGATGATTGTTTTGACGCGCGCGCTAAATTGGTATCGCGTCGCGCTTGTGGTCTTAGCGGTCTTGCTCGCCATCTCGCAAATTTGGGCCGCAGATAGTTTTACGCGTATGACGCTTGGCGCGGGGATGGTGATTTTAGGTTTGATTGCGTGGAAAATCCCGAGCGAAGCTGTGCTCTATATCTCGCATATTATTGCGATTGCTTTGTGTCTGAATGCCCTAACAGGGTTCGGATATTTCTTTGTCGGCAGCGCCGAGATAGCGGGCTCGGTCTATGCGTCAGATACACAACATATGGCCGATATTTTAATTGGCCCATATTGGTTGTGGGGCGGCATTATTGCCGCTCTCTCCATCATTATCTTATTCGCGGGCGTTGTGTTTTCAGACAAATGGGCCCGCAAGAAAGAGGACCAAAAGCCGCCCTCTCGATTTGGGTAAACGCCTTATTTCTTTGCGGAACTACCGAAAAGCTTCCGCCAAAATCCGCGCGCTTTTTCACTGCCTTCTCCGACAGTCTCGCCGACTTCGCGGGCCGCATCTCCAATTGAATCGCCGACTTTATCTAAAGTTGGGTCAATCCGTTTGGCTTTCCAAGCGCGGATTTTCCGCCAGAGTAGGAACCATATTAAAAGCAGCACGACGATGAAGACGATATTGAACCATGGGATTAGTTTTACATCGGGTCCAGCCACGCGTTTCATTGATGTTGCATTGGGGAAAATCGAAAACATCTTAATGCGCCAACCATAATGCCGGACCGCGACCCATTGCTCGCGTTCTTGCGCAAGATCAATCGCGCGAGTCGCAACATCAGAACTATCGAATTTGAAATAAAATGGAAAACCAAATCCCGTATCTTCATTGCGATAAACAATAGTATTTCCATTTGGGCGCACGGCGTAGATTTGGCGTACATCGCGTGTGCCGCCTTCATTTGTGCCAATGTCGGCTTTATCCCAAAAAGGCTTGTCACTTTCGATATCGAACCGCTTTACCTCTGTCCCAACAACGCGGACAATATCTCTATCCGGCAAAAAATAATTTAGAAGAACAGCCCCAACAACAAATAATAAAATCGCAGGTATATGTTTTAAAATATTCATTTTCTTTCCCCTTAACCGTATTGCGCCAAATACATTAAAAGCCCCATGACCGCGCCCGGAATAATATAAACGCCCAGAATAAGTTTGGGTTTATATGAGCGCGCATAGCGTTTCATGCCGCGCGCAATGAAGACATCTTTCTCTTCGCTCATCTGCCGCAATTCCGATTGGCTTTTATATTCAGCTTCAAGGTTCGCTCGATGTTTTATCCGCGCTGTGAAACTCAGAATAGCATAGGCCATGCTCAGCAATAGGAAAATAATGACGATATTTCTGACAAGGATAAACATGATTACCTCCGTTTGCGGTCTTTCTTACCGCGTGATTTTGGGGATGGACCCCAAGGGCTGACATAGGGTTTGGCGACTTGGCGTATATTGCCTGACTGCGCATCTAATTCGACGAGTCTATCTTCGACGGATTTGGAGCCCGGTGTTGTGGATAAAGGCGGGATAGGCTGCCGCGCAGCAGGCTCCTCTTTCATGCTCGGCTCTGCGCCAAATAAAGCCTCGCGCGCGCCGTCTTTATCCATCGCATATTCTTGTTCCAAGAAGCGCACAACAAACTCTTTCTTGGACTCTGACCAGCTTTGATAGGTCTCGTAGAAAAGAGATTTATGACAGATAAAGAGCTGGCGGAAATCTAGGCGGGATAAATCCGACAGCAACATATTGACGAGGTCACGGTCTTTATTTTGTGACCCGCGCAGGGCGTAGAAAAAGGCTGGATGGGCAGGGCCAAGACGCGGCACGCGCCCGCCCAATGA
>CAYWSI010000261.1:0-2438 GCA_964460585.1 uncultured Algimonas sp. | reverse complement strand
TTGCGATGACAATCGGCCAGCTCGCGCGCTCTATAACGCCGTCGACAACCATCTCGCTTGCAATGCGTTTGGCGAGGGCAGGGTCCTTGCGGGCTTTATATAATGAGATGAATTGTCCGAGCATGTCTTTACAGGGACAAATTGGGGGATTTTGTCAAGTTT
Source organism: uncultured Algimonas sp. (assembly GCA_964460585.1). Classification (GTDB taxonomy): domain Bacteria; phylum Pseudomonadota; class Alphaproteobacteria; order Caulobacterales; family Maricaulaceae; genus Litorimonas. Next base: position 2,276 of record CAYWSI010000261.1, on the reverse strand, counting down.
TACGCGTCATTTTTGTCCATTTAGGGGCGCATTTATATAGGACTGCATGCGGGTAAAATTCTGACCTTGGCATGCGGAATTTTCCCTGCTATGGCCCGCGCGATTAAGGGAAAGGTTCTCGCCTTTTTCTAGTGAAACCCAGTTCAGAACGCGGTCTTTTTCGCGTCGACTGCAGCTTAGGATCGACACGTTTTGTCCGACACCGAAGTCATCACAGGCGAAGCCCCCACACGCTACGCTCAGGCGCTGTTAGATCTAGCAGAAGACGCTAAATCCTTGCCGCGTGTTGAAAAAGATCTCAAATCTTTCAAGAAGATGTATGAATCTAGCGCCGATTTGAAGCGATTGGCAGAAAGCCCTGTTTTAGCCACGGAAGATAAGGTCGCAGCCCTGACAGCCGTCGCAAAGAAAGCGAAACTTGCTCCACTAACGCAACAGTTTATTGGAACCGTTGCAGGGAATCGCCGTGCGGCGGATCTGCCGGGAATCATTTCTGCCTTTAATGACATGCTCGCGCGCCGCCGCGGCAGCCAGGTAGCAAAAGTTACATCCGCAGCCAAACTTACGGCCGCGCAACTCTCTGCGATTAAAGCGCAGCTAAAGAAATCACTCGGCCGTCCGGTCGATATTGAAACATCGGTTGACCCCGAACTGCTCGGCGGTTTCGTCGTGCGGATTGGGTCTCGTTTATATGACAGCTCCCTCAAGACAAAACTTGAGGATCTCCGTCTCGCCCTCAAAGAAGCATAAGAGGACAAAAGCTATGGATATTCGTGCCGCAGAGATCTCCACGATCCTCAAGCAACAAATTAAAGGTTTTGGCAAAGAAGCCAAAGTGTCTGACGTAGGCCAAGTCCTATCTGTCGGGGATGGTATTGCCCGTATCTATGGTCTGGACAATGTCCGTGCCGGTGAGATGGTTGAATTTCCGGGCGGCGTTAAGGGCATGGCGCTGAACCTCGAAACTGACAATGTTGGTGTCGTTATCTTTGGTGATGATCGCGGGATTAAAGAAGGCGACACAGTAAAACGCCTCGGCGAAATTGTTGACGTGCCTGTTGGCAAAGGTCTTCTTGGCCGCGTTGTGAACCCGCTGGGTGAACCAATTGATGGTAAAGGCCCTATCAAAGCGACAGAGCGCCGCCGCGTGGACGTTAAAGCGCCGGGCATTATGCCGCGTAAAGGTGTGCATGAGCCCGTGCAGACAGGCATCAAGGCGATCGATGCGCTTATCCCAGTTGGCCGTGGCCAGCGTGAACTTATCATTGGTGACCGCCAAACAGGTAAAACGGCTGTGGCGGTTGATGCGATCTTGAACCAAAAAGCGGCCTTTGACGAAGACCGTGAAAATGACAAGCTATACTGTATCTATGTTGTTATTGGACAGAAGCGCTCAACCGTTGCGTCACTTGTAAAGACGCTCGAAGAAAATGGCGCGATGGAATATTCCATTATCGTTGTGGCTTCGGCTTCCGAGCCTGCTCCGCTTCAGTATCTTGCACCATTTGCGGGCTGCGCCATGGGCGAATATTTCCGTGACAATGGTATGCATGGCCTCATCATTTATGATGATTTGTCCAAGCAAGCTGTGGCTTACCGCCAGATGTCACTTCTTCTTCGTCGTCCTCCGGGCCGTGAAGCTTATCCAGGGGATGTTTTCTATCTTCACTCCCGCCTGTTAGAGCGCGCAGCGAAGTTGAACGAAGATAATGGGTCTGGGTCTTTGACCGCATTGCCGATTATTGAAACCCAAGGTAATGACGTGTCGGCCTTTATTCCGACGAACGTGATTTCCATTACGGATGGTCAGATCTTCCTCGAAACGGATTTGTTCTTCCAAGGTATTCGTCCAGCCCTTAACGTAGGTCTATCAGTCTCTCGCGTTGGGTCTTCTGCTCAAATTAAAGCGATGAAACAGGTTGCGGGTCCGATTAAAGGTGAGCTCGCGCAATATCGCGAAATGGCGGCCTTCGCGCAATTTGGTTCAGACCTTGATGCATCAACACAGGCGCTTCTAGCCCGTGGTGAGCGCCTCACAGAACTTCTAAAGCAACCGCAATTCTCTCCGCTACAAGTGGAAGAGCAGGTTGTTGTTCTTTATGCGGGTACGCGAGGTTATCTTGATGGTATCCCAGCGAAATCAGTTCAGGCTTATGAAGCTCAGCTTCTGACGCATCTTCGCGGCGATCAAAAAGCGCTGCTCTCTGATATCGCAACAGGTAAGAAGCTAACGGATGAGATCGAAGGTAAGATCAAAGACGTGCTGAAAGCCTTCA
>CAYWSI010000260.1:0-2440 GCA_964460585.1 uncultured Algimonas sp. | reverse complement strand
GCGCGTGCAAATCACCTATCTGGATTATAATGGCGAGCGCGTCACAGAATGGGCCAAAGGTCTTTACGCCGTCTGTATTCAACATGAAATGGACCACCTAAAAGGCGTCGTCTTTATCGACTATCTCTCGCGCCTAAAACGCGAACGCGCTGTGAAGAAAGTTATCAAGGCCGAGAAATTTAAAGCGACGGCCTAAGTCATGGATATTGTTTTCATGGGTACGCCTGATTTTGCCGTGCCGTCCCTCGCCGAAATTATCTCTTCGGGTCATAATGTAGTGCGCGTTTATACCCAGCCGCCGCGCCGATCAGGTCGAGGTAAACAGGTCACCAAATCGCCTGTGCATCAATTTGCGGAACTTATGGGCCTCCCCGTTGAGACGCCAGAGAGTTTTCGAAAATCCAAAGTCATTGACGGATTGGACGCCTTGAACGCCGATGTCGCCTGTGTCGTGGCTTACGGCCAGATTCTGCCGCAGCGCGCGCTAGATGCCCCGCGCTATGGGTGCCTCAATTTACACGGCTCACTCCTGCCGCGCTGGCGCGGCGCGGCGCCTGTACAGCGCGCCATTATGGCGGGCGACGCGCAAACGGGCGTACAGATCATGCAAATGGCTAAAGGATTGGATACGGGCGATATATTGTTGTCAGAATCCACCGACATTCTTCCGGCAGACACAGCGCAAACCCTCTCGCAACGCCTCTCGCAAATAGGCGCACAAATGTGGCCCCGTGCTCTAGGCGCCGTAGAGCGAGAAGCGCTCACCCCAACGCCGCAAATGGGAGAGCCAACATACGCCCATAAAATAGACAAATCCGAAGCGAGACTTGACTGGAGCCTTCCAGCGCGCAATCTTGAGTCGAATATTCGTGGCCTGTCTCCCTTTCCAGGAGCCTGGTGCGAAATCGAAGGCCGCCGCGTAAAAGTTCATTTGGCACGGGTCGTTGATGGAAAAGGACAGCCGGGGGACGTTTTAAATGACGCCCTAACAATTGCTTGCGGAGAAGACGCCTTACAGCTTCTTTCCGTACAACCCGCAGGAAAGCCTCGGATGGGTGCGGAGGATTTCCTACGCGGGACACCCGTTCCGACTGGGTCGAAGCTAGAATAATAATAAGAAAGAGACGACATGAGCATTCACGAAGAAATTTATGAAGGACATCTCATCCGTGCTAATAATAATGCTGCGATGATATTTCTCGACGGGTCCAAGAGCTTGGAAACAAAATTCAGAGCCATGGATTTGGAAGATGCGATTAAAAAATCAAAAACCTGGATTGACGAAAAACTAGGCGGACGCCGAGAAGACCGCCGCGCGGCCAATATCGCAACGGTTGCGGGATATGTCGAAGTTTTCAAAATTCTCAAATTCAGCAAAGCCCGCCGCCTCATGCTGGTCGCGCATCGCCGCGCTGATGATCTTAAATTAACAGCCGCAGAACTCGCAGAAGCGGCAGGATGGAAAACCGCCGCATCGGCGACAAGCCATTATAGCAAATTTGGCAAAGAGGTCGCGGAACGCCTCGATCTAAAAATTGACGGCTCCGATAAAGCCTCTTGGACATCTACGCTTGCGGTGCTCGACCCAGAGACAGACCAACTGCAAATGCATGAAGAAGTTGCGCTTGCGCTGGAAGCTTTGAACATCGGCTAATGTCCCGTTTCAAACTGACGATTGAATATGATGGCGGCCCGTATCAAGGCTGGCAGCGCCAAGACCATGCGCCAACCGTGCAAGGCACGATAGAAGCTGCGGCGGCGCGGTTGAACGGAGCGCCTGTCACGGTTTACGGCTCTGGCCGCACGGATAGCGGCGTGCATGCGCTGGCGCAAATCGCTCATGTGGATTTCGATAAGCCTCTGCGCGCGGACCAAGTTCGGGACGGCCTCAATTTTCACCTCGGCGAAGCGCCGATTTCTATTTTGGCGGCAGAGGAAACAGACGCAGAATTTCATGCACGCTTTGACGCGATTGAGCGCCGCTATCTTTACCGCATTATTGACCGCCGTCCGCGTCTTGCGCTGGAGCGCGGCCGTGTCTGGCGCATCCCTGTACGCCTTGATGTGGAGGCCATGTATGAAGCGGCGCAAGTGCTTGTCGGGAAGCATGATTTTACGACCTTTCGCGACGGTCAGTGCCAAGCCAAGAGCCCCATCAAAACCTTAGATGAAATCGAAGTTCTACGCGCGGGTCATGAAATTCATCTAACGTATCGCGCCCGCTCATTCCTGCATAAGCAAGTGCGGAGTTTTACGGGTAGCCTTGTCGAAGTCGGGCTTGGCAACTGGGACGCGGAAGATATGCAAATGGCCCTAGAAGCCCGTGACAGACAGGCCTGCGGCCCCGTCGCCTCGCCCGACGGCCTCTATTTGGTACAGGTTATCTACTAATCGCGAGCTGCACAAAGGTCAGGCCAACCGCGACAATCACGCAGCCAAT
>CAYWSI010000259.1:0-2464 GCA_964460585.1 uncultured Algimonas sp. | reverse complement strand
CGATAACTCAGTGTCCCTCTTGGATGTTGAACGCAAACTCATGTTCACGGGCGACTTCCTATCCGATGGGGGTGGTTTGAGTTCTATGCTACCAGGGGCAAATCTGGGTGATTATTTGCAATCAGCAGATAAAGTTCTGCGCCGTACGATCGATATGCAAGAGATGGTATTCAGAGGCGCGCATGCGTCTCCGGCAAACACCATTCCGGAGAATTCCAGGAGCGATCTGCAAACACTTCATGATCAGCTCATAGAAATACGCGCTGGTAGACTTGAGGGGCAGGGGTCCTATCCGGTTGTCTACACGATCGCAGAAGGCATGGTACTCAGTACTGAACCGATGGTCTTGCACGACTGGGAGCCTACGTATCCCGATGGTCACGCAGTGCACTAGCGGCGTTACTGGAAATACTAGTTTACTAAGCTGTTTTCGACATGGCCTGCTCCAGCGCTGGCCGGCTGGTACAGGCTTTAAACCAATCCCTCAGATCAGTGTCATCCATGGTGACGCTTCGGTATTGCGGCCTCAGAAGCAAACTCGCGGTATTCAGATCCACGACCGTGAATTTGCTACCGAGTATGTAGGTTTGATCGGAAAGTATTCGACGAAGCGCATCCAGGGAACTACGGAAGCGATCCGTATCGATGTTGTGTTCACCGCGATTCGCAGCATCGTGTGGGCCTTCAAGTTCTCCCAACCCCCATGCCAACCACTGTATAGCGAGAGACTCGTCTTTGGTGTTTGCCACCCACATCTGCGGGGCATACTTGCGTGCGAGGTGATAGTTAATGGCGAGGGATTCAAAGAGCCGTAGATCTTCATCTATCAGCACTGGGATTTTTCCATTCGGATTGATTGCGAGGAATTCGGGTGTCCTAGAATCCCCTGCAGCCCAGTCAGTCAGGATGTGCTCATAGTCGACGCCCGCTTCTTCCAACATCCAAAGACACCTGAACGCGCGCCCACCCTTGCCATATAGTTTCAAACTCTACCTCTCTAAGTTCAGCTGCCGCTCAACAGCGATGCCTTAGTCAGTACCGCACCGTTTTGGATCGACGATCTAATCTTGACCGCGCGCGGATTAAAAGCAAGGCAGATCTAGAGCTCGCTTTGTAGCCTGCATGATCATTCAGATTTGATGCCGCCTGTGGAATACTCAAATTGGGGTTTCTATCAAGTCAGTAAGCTATGCCAAAAATATCACTCTTCGAACTCGGACCGACTCGATCAAGCCGAGCTAGGTGGGCATTGCTTGAAGCAGGCCTAGAATTTGATTCGCGAGGAAACAACGTCGAGGTGTTTAAAAGCGCTGAGCTTCGCGAGGTACACCCGTTAGGGAAGCTACCCGCAGCAATAATAGACGGACAACCATTGTTTGAATCAGCCGCGATCGTAACGGCTATTGCCGATCTCGTTCCAGAAAAAGAGTTGATCGCCAAGCCTGGGAGCTGGTCTCGAAACCTCCACTATCAGTGGGTAAGCTTCGTATTAACGGAAATGGAGGCTTTCGTTCAAAGCAGCGAGATCAACACCATCGACTTCATCTTGCCTGAAGAGCAGCACGTTAAAGAAATCATCGAGCAGAATTCAATGCTTTACCGAAAAGGCGCTGCAGTACTCGAAGGTGCACTGCGCGATAAGAAGTACCTTGTAGATGATCGCTTCTCAGCGACCGATATTCTCGTGAGCTACACGGTTAACTGGGGGTACGACGACGGCCTCATCGATGATTGTCCGAATCTGATTGCCTATCTTGAGCGTCTTTATAAGCGGGAAAACTGTACCTTAGTGAAACACTAGTTGTGCGCTGTCAGCCGAAAGTAGATCCAAAAATGGATTGAGGCTGACGGCTGCGCTGTGCTCGAAGCTGCCTTTTCTACTCAAGATTGCTCGCCTTATACAGGCGGTATAGAATCTCCCGCTTGAAGTAATCCATACCCAATCACGCACCAGTTGTAGCTTCAACTGTTGCTATCAGATTAGCTCACTCGGTCTATCCAGGTCGGGTATTACTATTTCAACTAGACAACGATCCAACAGCCAACTGGCCAATGGGTTGTGGTGGGATTATTTATGGAACCTACGATTGTAAGAAAAGAAAACTTCATAGTAGTGGGGTTGGAAACACAAGCCACTGCCAAAACACTGTCGGCAGACATCGCTCAGATATTTGAGAAAGCGATGCAGCTTGACCTTGATAATCAAATTTGTGATCGGGTGGATATGAACTTGTCACTCGCGTTCATCCGAAATTGGAGCGATACCGAGCCTTTTTCGTTCTTCCTGGGAGCTGAGGTAACGCGTGTGAAAGATATGCCACCTGAATGCAAATCTCAGAGTGTTGATGCAGCAACCTACGCAGTATTTGATCTAATAGGGAAGGGGTCTAACCTCGTGGAGCCCTGGCCCGAAATCAATGCGTGGTTAGAGTCATCTGGTGAAGAATGGGTGATTCCTATGAAC
>CAYWSI010000258.1:0-2474 GCA_964460585.1 uncultured Algimonas sp. | reverse complement strand
ACGGCGATGACTTTGGCGTCTGGCGCATGGCGTTTGAACCATGTGCCAATGCCGGAAACCAAGCCGCCGCCGCCTGTGCAGACATAGACTGCGGCAGGCGTACGCGGCATTTGCTCCAAGATTTCCTTGCCGACCGTGCCTTGGCCCGCGATGACTTCGCGCTCGTCAAAAGGGTGGACAAAGACGCCGCCTGTTTCCTCGGCGTGAGCGATCGCCGCTTCGCAGGCTTCGTCATAAGTATCGCCGATGAGCTGGGTTTTCGCGCCCATGGCTTCGACGGCGCTGACCTTAATTGGCGGGGTCGTGACGGGCATGAAAATCAAGGCGTTGATTTTATAATATTGCGCCGCCGCCGCTACGCCTTGCGCGTGATTACCTGCACTGGCGGCGATAACGCCGCGTGCGCGCTCGGCTTCACGCATGCCCGCAATCCGGTTGGCCGCCCCGCGAATTTTAAAGGAGAACACATCTTGCATATCCTCGCGTTTCAGCCAGATATTTAGGCCCAAGGCGGCCGAGAGCTTTGGTGCAAATTGTGTCGGTGTGCGCTGCGCAAGACCGTAGACCTGCGCGGCGTCAATGCGCGCGCGCAAATCATCCAGATCTATTTTGGGATTAATGTCCGACATAAGCTGCAATCCATTTGCCGACTTGGGAGGTGCTTAGCGATCCGCCTAAATCTCCCGTCGTTTGATTGTCCGCTAGGGCGGCTTCCACGGCTTGTTCTATCGTAGTGGCCTCAGTCTCTAAGCCAAAGCTCAAGCGCAACATCCAAGCGGCGGATAAAATCATGGCGAGCGGATTGGCTTTGCCTTGGCCTGCAATATCGGGCGCGCTGCCGTGAATAGGCTCGAACATGCCAGTGCGTCCATCAGAGACAGAGGCGGAAGGGATAACGCCCATAGAGCCGCAGAGGACAGAAGCTTCATCGGTCAAAATATCGCCGAACATATTCTCTGTCAGGATAACATCGAAATCCTGCGCGCGGGTGAGCATATGCATGGTCATGGCGTCAATCAGCAGATGCTCGAGCTCAACTTCGGGGTAGGATTTCGCAACATCATTGACTGTCTCGCGCCAGAGGCGGGAGGTTTCCAGCACATTGGATTTATCAACGGAGGTCACTTTTTTGCGCCGCGTCATCGCAAGGTTGAAAGCTTTAATCGCGATGCGGCGAACCTCGGCTTCAGAATAGCGGCATTCATCATAGGCGCCTTTCTCGTCGCGGCCCTTATCGCCAAAATAAATCCCGCCCGTCAGCTCGCGCATGACAATAAAATCGACGCCCTCCAGCCGCTCGCGTTTCAAGGGCGCGCGGTCAATCAGCGCAGGGTAAGGCGCGCAGGGGCGGATATTGGCATAAAGATTGAGCCGCTTGCGAAGCGGCAAAAGCGAGCCTAGCTCTGGACGGTCTTGTCCTTTGAGATGGTCCCATTTCGGCCCGCCCACCGCGCCCAGCAAAATCGCGCCTGTGCGCTGGCAGCTCTCAAAACTCTCATCGGGGAGGGGTTTGAGGCCCGCATCAATGGCGGCTCCGCCAACAAGATGATGTTCGGCTTTTAGGTCATGGCCAAATTTTGCCGCGACAGCTTCGAGGACATCGAGCGAGGCCGCGCCAACTTCAGGACCAATACCGTCGCCGGGAAGATAGGTAAAATTAATCTCAACCATAACCAGCCTCAAATTTTGCAATCTTATCCGATTGATTTTGCAAATAGCCCATCTCGTCAACGCCCTCCATCAGGCAGTGGCGAGAGAAGGCGTCTATCTCGAATTGATAGGTGCCGCCATTGCGCGGCAGGCGGACTTCGCAATTTTCTAAATCTACGCTCACTTCTACGCCGGGATTTTCTAGCAGCCACTCATGGGCGCGCTTTTCAATGATGATGGGTAGCAGCCCGTTCTTCAGCGAATTATTGCGGAAAATATCTGCAATCTCGGAACTGATGACGACGCGGATGCCGTAATCGGTGAGGCCCCAGGGCGCATGTTCGCGGGAGCTCCCGCAGCCAAAATTATCGCCCGCGACGAGTATTTCGCAGGCCTTGCCGCCTTCCGAATTTAAGACGTGATCTGTCGGGTTTCCATCTGCATCATAGCGCAAGTTCGAGAAGACATGCTCGCCCAATCCTGCCTTTGTCGTCATGGACAAAAATTTAGCGGGCATGATTTGGTCTGTGTCGATATTCGTATCGCTTAAGACCAATGTTTTGGAGGTGACGTGTTTCAAAGGGGCGAAGCTCATGCTGCTGTCTCCATTTTGCGCGGGTCGGTGATGACGCCGCTGACCGCAGTCGCCGCCGCTGTTTCTGGTGAGGCCAAAACTGTGCGCACGCCGGGGCCTTGGCGGCCCATGAAATTGCGATTGGAGGTCGAGACGACGAGATCGCCCGGCGCGCCAATATCGCCGTTCATGCCAAGGCACATGGAGCAGCCAGCTTCGCGCCATTCTGCGCCGGCGTCTAAAAAGATTT
>CAYWSI010000257.1:0-2480 GCA_964460585.1 uncultured Algimonas sp. | reverse complement strand
GAAGTCTCTCGGCATTTGCGTGAGGTCCGTGAAGTCGCGGATGAAATCGGCGCCGGCTTTCTCTCTCTCGGTTTTAGGCCAGATACGAAGTTGGAAGATGTGCCGATTATGCCTAAGGGCCGATATAAAATCATGCGCGACTACATGCAAAAGGTTGGTACGATGGGTCGGGAGATGATGTTTCGAACCTGTACGGTTCAAGCCAATTTAGACTTTGGCTCTGAAGCGGATATGGTCAAGAAATTCCGCGTGAGCCTCGCCTTACAGCCCATAGGGACGGCGTTATTTGCAAATTCGCCTTTTACGGACGGAAAGCTCAACGGCTATAAATCTTTCCGTTCTCGTATTTGGATGGATACGGACGCGGATAGAACAGGTATGCTACCCTTTGTCTTTGAGGAGGGATTTGGATTCGAGCAATATGTCGATTACGCGCTGACAGTCCCCATGTATTTTGTCTACCGCGATGGTGAATATTTGAATGCTGCAGGCAAGGATTTCCGTAAATTCCTAAGCGGAGATTTAGATGTCGTGCCGGGGCAAACGGCAACCATGCAAGATTTTGAAGATCACCTCTCAACGATTTTCCCCGAAGTGCGTCTCAAGACATTCTTGGAAATGCGCGGATGCGACACAGGTCATTGGGACGAGCTATGCGCCATGCCCGCCTTTTGGACGGGGCTGCTGTATGACGGCTCTGCGCTCGATGCAGCCTGGGATATGGTCAAAGACTGGAGCGAAGAGGAACGTCAAACTTTGCGCGCGGCAGTTCCGGCCTCTGGATTACAAACGAAATTCCGCGGCGGCACAGTCAATGATCTGGCGAAACAAGCACTAGCGATTTCCCGCGCTGGTTTGAATGCACGCGCAAAAATCAATGCGCATGGCGAGAATGAGACTGTGTTCTTGCAAGAGCTCGATGCGAAAGTGGCGGCGGGGCAGTCCAGCGCTGATCGGCTTATTACAAAATTCAACCGTGAGTGGGCGGGCGATATTATGCGGGCCTATACGGATTGCATTTATTAAAAAAAATCGCCGTTAAAATGTATCTGTGATTTCAAGTGAGAACCGTGCCCCGCGTTGCCGCCGCACCAGCTCACGCTGAATTAAACCGCCGTTTCGCGTCTCGTCAAAAATAAACCTTTCGCGGCGTAATTCAAAATCGAGTATATTTTGAAGCGTGGCTGTCCATTGCATCCCAAATAGGTCTTTATGAATGATAGAGACTTCAAATTCGGGGCGTCTGAAGATTTCATCTATGCGTTCATCAATACGAAATCTGTCGGCTTGCCTGCTTTGTTCCACTTCAGCTTCGAGGGCGAAAGGCGTGTCTTGAATATCCCAACGTCCTTCAAGACTATATTCCCAGAGCCGTCCTCGGCTGATATTGCGGTCGTCAAGGGTCACAACATCTTCGATAGAGCTATTTTCGAGAGCGCCTTCCGCTGTGAGGCGTAAACCGCTTAGAACCTCATCCAGAACCCAGGTTAAATTGGCCGTAACGCCGTAGCTCGTCGCATTTGTATCTAAATTCCCGGGGCCTTGGTTGAGCGTGCCATCAGCATCGATAAAGGGGATTTGTTCGATTGGATCTTCAACGAGATTGTAAAAGAGCGTGGCGCGTCCAGACAATCCTGTTGGGTTTTGCTTTTCTAACTCTAACTCCGCTTCCCAGCTTTGCTCTGGAAAAATCTGGTCATTGCCTTGCGTGGCGGTTCCGTCCACCAATCCTACAGTCGAGACGAAAGTTCCAAAATCCAATTGTCCAACAGTGCGTTCGACTTGCCCTCGTATGGTCCAGCTATCATCTAATTTACGTGAGGCGCTGAATAGGCCTTTTGGACGAAAGAAACTCAGCGCGTCTTGGGTCGATGTCGGGACATCAATTTCTGAATATTCAGCACCAATCGAGACTTGAAGATTGGTTTTATCGTTGAGGGCCCAACTGCGCGAGAGATTTCCTTGGATGCGGGTTTCATCCACTTCGACAAAATCTTCGGGGTCGGTATCGCCGTCCACGGTTAACTCGGTTGTTGATTCAAGCGTATTTAATGCGCCTTCGATTGAGGCTGTCCAATCCGATGTTTCGCCCGTTTGCCAGCTATATTCGGCGCGGCCAATAAATTCTCTTTCCTCATCTTCTCTTAGGAAGACCGATTCGGATTGTCCCGGATCGCCGTCATCAAAAAGAAAGCCGCTGGTAAAATCAAAATTGACCCCTCTGTGCAGACCGATAAATTTCAGCTGGCCATTACGACCGAGTAGAGGGGCGCTCAAACTATAATCACCGCTAATCTCATAGCTGTCGCGGTCACTGCCATTTATGGCTTCGGAGGCTCCAGAAAAAATTGGATCTGTTTGGTGCTCAAATGTCTCAAAGACAGTGATATTTGTGTTTTGGCGTGTGCCGGACAAGTTCAAATTAGCGATATGCCCATTATCACGCTCAAGGGTGAGATTGAGGTTGGCGCGTGGTCGCT
>CAYWSI010000256.1:0-2528 GCA_964460585.1 uncultured Algimonas sp. | reverse complement strand
TCATTTCGGCGTATGGTGACGGGATTATACATGAGGTGGGTTTAACCTCAGTGATCCAATCCGTCTACGGCGCTCATGACTGTGACCGTGTCGCCATTTAGTGTCAGCCTATGCTCCGCATTTCGCAGGCGGTCGAGGCGCATCATCGCCATTCCAGCCTTGCTATTGGTGTGGAGTACATCACCAATGACCCGCTCACCTGAAAGGATGCGGTCTCCGGCTTCTGCGTTACCTTCCAAGATAATGCCGCGCATCCGTTTCTTAACTGTCGTCATGCGTTTCATGCGGCTGACGACCTCTTGGCCAACGAAACAGCCTTTTGAAAAGTTGACACCGTTTAGCAGGTCCATATTGGCATCAGCTGGGAAGACTTTGACGCTCTCAAAATCCCACTGGCTCTCAGGAACGCCGAGGCTGAGGCGGTGGGCATTATAATCTCCCGTCGATTTAAAGCTTCGCGTGGAAACAATACGCCGCCCGAGTGAGGCATGGCGCGGATCGTTAAATCCGCCGGCAGGCCCGTCATCCCATACGGCGTGGACGCTTAAGTCTGTTTCTTCAATTTCAATAGGCACGCGCAGGCGGTACATACGCAAGCGCTTATGCAGGTCCGCCGCAAATTTCCTTGGCGTGTCCAAGAGAAGCCCCTCATACCACCTATATATAAAGAAATCGGCGATAATCTTGCCTTGCGGGGTCAAAAGGGCGGCAAAGGTGATCTCTTCGGAGAGGTCATTGGTTATAAGACCCGAAAGCCAATCTTCTACGCCCTCTCCGGAGAGGCTAAATACGGTGCGGTCGAGACGGTCTATAGGCATAAACACCCTATGACGGCCAGATGCGCCTCTCGCAAGTTATAAGAGCGTCATTAAGCGCGCGCGAAACTGCGCTAAGAAAATCATGAGGACTGCGGTTGACGAACCTCGAATCCCATCCTATAGGCGCGCTCGTTGATAGGCATGTCGTCTGGAGGTCACTCTAGAAACCTTGTCAGAGACGAAGATTAAGAAATAAAATTGAAGCCATTATGACTCGCTTCGCGAGTAAAGGTGGTTTTGTAGCGAATAGCCGGCCCTGCGGACAATGATGTCTCGCAGAGATGGGTTGTTTGCGTATTTGTGCAGGACCTTAGATGCCAACTATTCAACAACTTATCCGGAAGCCCCGGAAAGATAAGCGCCGTCGGAACAAAGTTCCTGCGCTTGAAGCGTGTCCACAAAAGCGCGGCGTATGTACGCGCGTTTATACAACGACACCAAAGAAACCGAACTCAGCCCTTCGTAAAGTGGCTAAGGTTCGTCTCACAAACGGATTTGAGGTTCTCTCTTATATCCCGGGTGAGGGCCATAATCTGCAAGAGCATAGTGTTGTGCTTATCCGCGGCGGCCGTGTGAAAGATTTGCCGGGTGTGCGTTATCACGTCCTTCGTGGTGTCCTCGATACGCAGGGCGTTAAAGATCGTAAGCAACGTCGTTCGAAATACGGCGCGAAGCGTCCGAAGTAAGGAGACTGATAGATGTCACGTCGTCACCGCGCTGAGAAACGCACAATTCTCCCTGATGCCAAGTATAATGACTTGGTTCTCGCGAAATTCATGAACGCCATCATGCTTGATGGTAAAAAGTCCACAGCCGAGTCCATTGTATATGGTGCGCTCGATATCGTTGAAGATAAAGCCAAGACGCAGCCTGTGTCTGTCTTCCATGATGCGCTAGAAAATATTAAGCCTGCCGTTGAGGTTCGCTCCCGCCGTGTGGGTGGTGCAACCTATCAGGTGCCTGTTGAGGTTCGTCCTGAGCGTCGTCAGGCTCTGGCCATTCGCTGGCTCGTCAAAGCGTCTCGTGCGCGCAATGAGAACACAATGCGCGAGCGTCTCGCGGGTGAGCTTCTCGATGCTTCCAATAATCGTGGCACAGCCGTCAAAAAGCGTGAAGACACGCATAAGATGGCCGAAGCCAACCGCGCATTCTCGCATTACCGCTGGTAACCTTACTCTTACTCCAAGGAATCGACCGTCATGGCTCGCGAATATGAACTTAAAGACTACCGTAACTTCGGTATCATGGCCCACATTGATGCGGGTAAAACAACATGTACGGAACGGATTCTCTACTACACGGGTAAGAACCATAAAATCGCCGAAGTCCATGATGGCGCGGCGACGATGGATTGGATGGAACAAGAGCAAGAGCGTGGAATTACGATTACCTCTGCTGCGACAACCTGTTTTTGGGACAATAAGCGCCTAAACATCATTGATACACCGGGTCACGTTGACTTCACCATTGAAGTTGAGCGCTCATTGCGTGTTTTGGACGGCGCCGTTGCGCTTCTAGATGCGAACGCTGGTGTTGAGCCGCAAACAGAGACAGTTTGGCGTCAAGCTGATAAGTATAATGTCCCGCGTATGATCTTCATCAATAAGATGGATAAAATCGGCGCTGACTTCTATGCCTCTGTTCAGTCTGTTAAAGATCGTCTCGGCGGAAATGCGCTAGAGATGCAGCTTCCTATCGGGTCTGAGGATC
>CAYWSI010000255.1:0-2536 GCA_964460585.1 uncultured Algimonas sp. | reverse complement strand
GTGCCATTCGTGGGCGGTCAGTCACCTGATAACAATGTCGAGACGCAAACCGTTACGCTACCTGCGGGTCAGCTCATTATGGATGCACATGCTTTTGAAAATGTTGATTTTGTAGATGGTAGATCGACACCTGCAGATTTCTGCTTCACCCTTACACTGGAGGCACAGTAGTGATGTCATATTTGAAATTTGCATTAGGTCTGGCCGTTGCTGGAGGTCTTAGCGCTTGCTCTGTTTCAGCAGAGCATAGTGAAGCGTCTTCTGCCGCGCACATCGAAAAATCGCACGCTCACGCGACCGTCAAACCTGGCGCGAGTGTTTCAATGACATCTGCGCTACCTAAGGCAATGACGTCTGGGGCATTTCAAACCGTGCAACTCCAATTTAATGAAGGATATAATGACGGCACAATGTCTGTCAGCATTGAGCCGAGCGAAGGCCTAAGCCTTTTCGGCGGTTCCTCTTCTAAGACGTTTGATATGATAAGTCCTGGGACGCATGTTTGGGATTTAGATGTGAAAGCGGATGTCGACGGCGTTTATTTTCTAAATGTATTTGCAGAAGCTGGCGGTCAGGCGCGCGTTTTTTCAGTGCAGCTCAATATGGGACAGGTCACACAAAAAATGTTTGATGAAGCTCTGCCAGCAGATGGTGAGTTAATCGACGGTGGTAAAATTAGGGTCTTAGAGGCGACTGAAACCATCAAGTAGCGTTTTTCACAAAGCCGTCACTTTCCATAGCCTTTCAAACAGAGTAGTTTGAGGGGCTATTTTTATGGAGAGACATGATGGCCGAGCAAACCTTATCAGAGTGGACGCCGCCGAAAATTTGGAAGAACAAAGAGACGGGCGGCAGATTTGCCAATATTAATCGCCCCGTATCAGGACCGACACATGATAAAGAGCTGCCGATTGGCAAGCATCCTCTTCAGCTCTATTCTTTGGGTACGCCAAATGGCGTGAAGGTCACGATCCTATTGGAAGAGCTGCTCGAAGCAGGCGTAAGCGACGCTGAATATGATGCTTGGTTGATCAATATCATGGAAGGCGATCAATTTGGCTCTGGCTTTGTTGACGTAAACCCGAATTCAAAAATTCCTGCGATGATGGACCATTCTGGCGACACGCCCATTCGGATTTTTGAATCTGGCGCCATCATGATGCATCTCGCTGAGAAATTTGACATGTTTTTACCCAAGAGCGGCGCGGCCCGCAATGAGACTTTATCTTGGCTCTTCTGGCAAATGGGCAGCGCCCCATATTTAGGCGGCGGATTGGGGCATTTTTATGCCTATGCCCCGATGAAAATCGAATATTGCATTGACCGTTTTGCCATGGAGGTGAAACGCCAATTGGATGTTTTGGACCAGAGATTAGCCGAAAATGAGTACCTCGCAGGCGATGAGCTCACTATTGCGGATATGGCCAATTATTCTTGGTATGGAGCCATGGCGCGAGGCCTTCTTTATGAAGCTGGAGAATTTCTACAGGTTAAATCCTATAAGCATTTACAGCGTTGGACCAAACAATTAGCGGCGCGTCCGGCTTTCCGCCGTGGACAAATCGTCAATCGTTACTGGGATGACAAGGGTATCAAAGAACGTCACGCTGCATCCGATTTTGACGGCTTGCTTTAGGGCCTTTGTCATCTCGGTCAGAGAATCGCCTAAACCTTAAATATCCGCCGCATCAATCAGTTTCATGATTTATCCTTCGAAGTCCTTTGCGTCGGCAAAGGCCATTTGGAACGCAGGCCGAGCCTTCATGCGGGACATATAGGATTTGAACACATCCGTGCGGCAGAGCCCATAAGCGCTTGCCCAATTTATATTATGCGCGGTCATACAATCTGCTGCCGTAAATTTATCGCCGCAAATATAGTCTTGTTTTTCCAGGAGAGCTGAGAGTTGCGGTGCAATCTCATTTTCGATTTTATCTCGGTTGAACGTCGAGAAAGCCTCATTTCTGGCCGTTTTGGGCAGCAAGGTTTCATGCAGGCGGATATTCCATAGCATTTGGTCCATCCATGAACCGCCAAGCGCCATGATTTCTAAATATTTCGCGCGGGCTTTTATGTCCGCTGGCGCAGGTGCAAACCGCTCATCTTGCTCGGCGAGCCATAATAGAATTGCCAGAGACTCCGTAATTATCTGCTCCGTCCCGTCTGCATAGGTGACTGTCAAAACAGGTACGCCGTGATTAGGGTTTTTTGCCAGAAATTCAGGCGTAAATTGTTCGCCCTGACGTAAGGCGACGCGGCGCGTCTCGAAATCATCCCCTCGCATCTCATGTAACAGCCATTTGACCCGCACAGAGCGGGAAAGCGGGTAGTGATAGAGGATTATGCTTGAGATTCGCGGCATAATTCACCATATGGCCTTCGAAAATCTTAGCAAGTTTAACGTGAATATCACAGCGGAGTGTTTTGACCTCACGGATTTATGGCTTAGAAGACCTCAAAATACTAGATTAAGGGTGTCCAAAATGGATGATAGTTTTCAAAATGTTGATGCAACGAACGCGGATGTTCGAGATGG
>CAYWSI010000254.1:0-2543 GCA_964460585.1 uncultured Algimonas sp. | reverse complement strand
CTGAATTAGGGAGCGAAGACATGCATTTCACAGCTGATCTTGGCGATCCAACCACATGGGTTTTTATCGCGGTCGTTCTTTTCCTGCTCGCCTTACTTTACTTTGGCATTCACAAAAAAATTGCGGGTGCATTAGATGCCCGGTCTGACGCTATTAAAAATGAGCTGGATGAAGCCCGCCGTCTCCGCGAAGAAGCTCAAGCTTTGCTCGCCTCTTATCAGCGTAAACAAAAAGAAGCGGAAACGCAGGCTGAAGAAATTGTGAAACAAGCCCGCTCTGATGCTGAAAATATGGCGACGCAAGCTCGTAAGGATTTAGCGGAACGTCTTGAGCGCCGCGCCGCACAAGCGGAAGCGAAAATCGCAAATGCTGAAGCGCAGGCTTTAGGTGAGGTTAAAGCGAAAGCCGCTGACCTTGCTATGGATGCTGCGGAAAATATCTTACGGACAAAGATGAGCGCAGCGGAAAAGTCCAAATTTATCCAAGAGGGTATCAAGCAAATGGGCGCAACGCTCGGCTAAGTATAGGCCTCCCAAAGATAAAATAAAAAAGCCGCTCTCTCTCAGAGCGGCTTTTTTAGCGGCTAACATAAATAGGCGCTAGCTTCGATTAACTGCTGCTCGACCCGATTACGCTGTAGGTAATGATGCGTCTTGGCATCTGGGCGCGCGGTCCGCTCATTCAAACGGTGAAGTTTACGCGTGAGATGGCTAATCGTCAGGCTGCGTGTATGGCAGTTGGAGTTTACAACTCGGCTAATCAAGGATTGGGGCATTTTATGTCCTTCATATTGTTTTCGATAAAAACAACTTGGACAAAAATGCCTTCACCTACCAATCACCTGTTGTGCAAGAGATGTGATGGGATTTTCACGCGCGTTTGATGCACGCGTGATTTAACTTACTCCGCCGCTTCTGCCGTATCGCTCGGCGGGGTCCAGCGTAACACGGGTTTACGCGCAGCCTGTGTTTCGTCGAGACGGCGCTTTGGCGCATAGACAGGGGCTTGTTTGAAACTATCAACCTCGCCCGCTTTTGCTCTTTCAGCGAGCGAACGCATAGAGAGGATAAAGCGGTCAAGTTCTCCCTTACTCTCGGACTCGGTGGGTTCAATCAACATGGCGCCATGGACGACGAGCGGGAAATACATGGTCATCGGGTGATAGCCCTCATCAATCATCGCCTTAGCGAAATCGAGCGTCTCCACGCCTGTATCTTTCAAGAAACGATCATCAAACAGCGCTTCATGCATACAAGTGCCGCCAAATGCAGGCGTCATCACATCGGAAAGTGACGCCTGAATATAATTGGCGTTTAGCACCGCATCTTCAGTCGCTTGCTTGAGCCCGTCCGAGCCGTGGCTCATCATATAAGACAGAGCCCGCGTATACATGCCCATATTCCCGTGGAAGGCGCACATGCGGCCAAAGCTGTCCGCATCCGCATGTTCAACGAGATCAAAACCGTCCTTCGTGGATACAACATATGGCACGGGGGCGTGATCTTTCAACGCATCCGACAGGACCGTCGGACCAGACCCCGGACCGCCGCCGCCGTGGGGCGTGGAGAATGTCTTATGCAAATTAATATGCATGGCATCGACGCCGAGATCGCCCGGACGCACACGGCCGACAAGCGCGTTGAAGTTCGCGCCGTCGCAATAGAAATATCCGCCCGCCGCATGGATAAGCTCCGCAATTTCGATGATGTCATTTTCGAATAATCCGCAGGTATTTGGATTGGTCAACATGATACCCGCAATGTCTGAATCCTTGCCCAGCCCATCGAGCTTGGTGCGCAGCGCGACCATATCAACACGGCCTTTATCATTAGCGGGGATTTCATCGACGGAGAAACCACATTGCACCGCCGTTGCCGGATTGGTGCCATGGGCGCTTTCTGGGACTAACACGCGGCGCTTATGCGACTGCCCGTCTTTATCGAGGCGAGCCCGTATCGCCATCATCCCGCAAAGCTCGCCATGTGCTCCCGCTTTCGGGGTCAATGCTACGGCGGGCATATTACACAGCGTCATGAGCCAGTGCGAGAGCACAGAAAGAACTTCCAGCGCGCCTTGCGCCGTCTGAACGGGCTGCAATGGATGCACATCAGCAAAGCCCGGCATACGCGCGATTTTCTCGTTGAGGCGCGGATTATGTTTCATTGTGCAAGAGCCAAGCGGATAAACGCCCAAATCAATCGCATAGTTCTTTTGTGAGAGGCGTACATAATGACGCAGGGTTTCGGGTTCGGACAGACCTGGCAGGCCTATTTCGCCTTTGCGCGCGTGACTGCCAAGGCGGGATTTTATACCTTTAGGTTCGGGCAAATCGACACCTGTGCGGCGCGGCGTACTTGTTTCAAAAATCAGCGATGTGGCTTGGTCGAGCGCTTTCGAGCCAGAGACGGTTTGCGGGAGGTTCCCGTTGACGGCGACGGGTGTTGTGGGGCGGCCTTCGGTTTTCATGACAACACCTCCTTCAGCGCATCCCCAAAGGCGGCGATATCCTCATCAGAACTCGTTTCCGTGGCGCAGACAAGAAG
>CAYWSI010000253.1:0-2552 GCA_964460585.1 uncultured Algimonas sp. | reverse complement strand
GAAGATGGACGGACAGATGATGAGGAATTTACCTATTCCATCAAAGGCTCATATGAAGTTAATGATAATTTAAATGCCTATTTGGGTTATTCAACAGGCTTTAAAGCGTCATCTTTCAACCTGACACGGGACTCGCGTCCATTTCTTTCAGATGGTGCGGCTTTGCAAACGGCTGGACTACTCCCGAATAATTTCGATCCAGCCTCTGGCCGGAATTTCGGAACACGTTTCGCTGGTCCTGAAGAAATTGAATTAATTGAAGCTGGCGTAAAGGCAAAATTTGAGTGGGGTGCAATTAATATTGCAGTTTTCGATCAAACCGTCGAAAATTTTCAGTCCACCATCTTCCAAGGCACAGGCTTTGTTTTGGCGAATGCGGGTGAGCAATCCACCCAAGGTATTGAACTCGACTCGACATTTACGCCAATTGAAGGCTTGACCCTAGGCGTTTCTGGTATTTGGCAAGACCCTGAATTTGATGACTTTACAGGCGCACCTGTTGTCACTGGCGGCGAGCTTGATCTAGCGGACGGAGTTGCAGATGGCGTTGGCGATTTGTCAGGGACGCAGCCTGCTGGTATCAATGAGCTCGCAGTGACGCTGCAAGCGCAATATGAATTCACCCTCTCTGATTCAATTGACGCTTATGTGCGCGGTGATTGGCAATATGAAGATGAAGTTCAGGTTGTTAACAACATTGCTGGTATTAATAGAGATACCAGTGTCTTCAATGGCGCGATTGGATTTACACTCGATGAAAGCCTTGATTTAAGGTTCTGGGGTCGCAATCTCACTGATCACGAGACTTTCACAAGTGCCTTCCCAGGCGTTGTGCAGGCTGGAACAGTTAACGTCTATCCAAACCAACCTCGGACTTATGGTGTGAGTGTGCGTAAGAGTTTCTAAGCGAAATATAGCTTAATGAATTGAGAAAGCGGCTCGTATGGGCCGCTTTTTTTATGTCCAAATATCCCCTAGGACATAACCTTATAGCGCGTTCCAGGCGGCGGCGGGTTTTCCGCTCCGCCTGCAAAACATTGGGCATGGGCCATCCATTCGACGGCAATGTCACCCGTTGTGATAAGATGCGTGTCTTTGATGTTTCTGCATTGCGTGACAACCTGTGCAAATTCTTCCGCTAATCCTGTTATTTGATTGCTGGATTGCGGGTCATTCCAAGTCCATATTTCGCCCGAGGGCGCTGTTAGTTTGACGTAAGGTTTAGGAGCTGGGGGTGTTTTCCCTCTGACTTTAAATGACCAAGAAAATGTTGTGACGCCAATATGGGCGATATTTTTAATCCGGTTGGTATTTATCCTGTCCTGGCCCATGATGTCGAATATGGCTTGCGCATGGGCCCAATGTTCCATTTGCCGCGCGATGATAGAAGAGCGAACGGACATATCCGGCCCTGCCCATTTTACGCGGTGCTCTGGGTCTGCTGCATGAAACCGCTCGGTCATCTGTGGGTAATACTCTGACCAAGCCTCAAAAATTTCAGCGCTGGATTGACCTTTAAAAAATGTGGTTTGGAACTCAGCATGGCTTTTACCAGCGCTGAGCTGGGTCATGGCGCCTCCGATGAATGCAGCAAAAGCCGATGGGTCATTTAAAGACAAATCTGCACCAATATTCCAAAGATGTAAGTGGGCTATAATGTCCCCAATTGTCCAATCTTTGAATTGGGTCACGCGGTCAAAAATCGTCTCATCTTGCGGTTTCAAGAGGGCGTGGATTTGCTCACATTCTGCCTTAAAATCTAGCGCCTCTGGCGTCATGGGATGGCATCCTTAATAATTGCGGCGCTAATCTCATTCTCGCCTTGACTCGCACGCGTGACCGAATAGTAATTTTACGGAATTGAATAGGCTTCAGCCATTGCGAGTCAAGGCAAGGCAGATGTCAATGTATTCGCGGGGAGAGCGAAAGACATGGCACCAGAGCTGGTAGAATCAAAATTGTCTACCGGTTCTGCTGCTATGTCATCTTCCGCCCGAAACAAGCGAACGCCTAAATGATCTCTGTTGAAGATTTTGCAAAAGACGCCGAAAAATGGTTTGCGGAAAACACGCCGCGTGATCTCGATTTTATGTTGCCGCTCACCTTTATGGAGGTTGGAACGGATCAGCAATTTGAGTTTTTACAGGATTGGCAAAGACAGGTTTATGAAGCCGGGTTTTTGGGTGCGGCGTGGCCCTCTGAATATGGCGGCGGCGGTTTAACGGACGCGCATCAATCGGCTGCGACGAAAATTATGCGTAGGCATAATGCGCCTATTATGATGAATGCCATTGGCCTCTCGTGGGCGGGCCCGCTTATTTTAGATATGGGGTCCGAGGCGCATAAGAAAAAATATATCAAAGGTATCTTATCGGCGGATGATATTTGGTGTCAGGGATTTTCTGAACCCGACCACGGCTCTGACCTCGGCAATGCGCAATTGAAGGCTGTCAAAGACAAAGACGAGTATATTCTCAATGGGTCAAAGATTTGGACGACTCTTGGGCATTACGGCAAATATATGATCCTACTGGCCCGCACGAATTTTGACG
>CAYWSI010000252.1:0-2554 GCA_964460585.1 uncultured Algimonas sp. | reverse complement strand
TTCTGCCCGATGAGGGTGATTTCCCGCACGCCTTGGCGGGCGAGGTCCCGCGCTTCATCCGCAATTTGTTGCACGGGGCGAGAGACCTCCGCGCCGCGCGTATAAGGCACGACACAGAAAGTGCAGAATTTATCACACCCTTCTTGCACCGTCAGAAAAGCCGAGAAGCCTTTGACATTTCGCGTCTTGGGCAGCTGGTCAAATTTCTCAATCGTATCGAATTCGGTCTCGAGCACATCGCCCGTATTGCGGTGCACCTTGGCAATCATTTCGGGCAATTTGTGATAGGTCTGCGGGCCGAGCACCATATCGACGACAGGGGCGCGGCGTTGAATTTCTGCGCCTTCGGCTTGGGCGACGCAGCCCGCGACGGCGACCTTCATATTGGGTTTGTTTTTCTCTTTATGCTGGCGAATACGGCCCAGCTCTGAATAGACTTTCTCCGCCGCTTTCTCTCGGATGTGGCAGGTATTTAAAATCACGAGGTCCGCATGGTCCGGCGCATCGACGGGCGCATAGCCAATCGGCGAGAGGACATCGGCCATACGTTCGCTGTCATAGACATTCATCTGACAGCCATAGGTTTTGATGAAAACTTTTTTGGTGTTTTGCGCAGGTGCGGCGTCAGATTTAGCTGCGATAATCGCAGGGGTGTCGACGTCACGGGGCGCGTTTTTATCGCGGGGTGACATAGTAGGCTCCAATTGTGTTGGGGGGCCTATAGGCGGCAGGGCGCTGTGGGGCAAGCAGTTCTGGACAGCGCCTCGAAACTATAACTCCGAGAAACGCGGCCTATTCCGCAAGCTCTAGAAAAGACTCCGCTTTCCCCTGACGCCACGCTTTATGCTTCCGCACCAAATAGGTAACCGGAAAATATTGCGCGCGGAAAATATCTTTGGGCGCGTCTGAGACGCCTTGCGGAATATTGCATCTGCCAGGGTCATAATGGGTGCCAAAGGCCAAATCCCAAATCGGGAACATATCGCCAAGGTTCTTGCCATAAACAGCCGGATCATCGGCGTGATGCCAGCGGTGATAATTCGGCGAGACGAAAATTTTACGAAACCGCCCATGATCAAATGGCAGACGCGAATGCACATAAAGCCCGTACCAAGAACGCATTAAAACAGCGGCGGCCAGTGCGGCGGCAGGCAAGCTCAGCCAACCAATAATCACAACGGTGACAAGTTTCATCTGCACCATCTCCAGCCCATGGACACGGAAATTGGTCGAGAAATTCATCGTCTCATCTGAATGATGAAGGCTATGTATGCCCCACATCCACGGACGGTGCAGCAAGCGGTGCGACCAATAATTGGTGAAATCCAAAATCACGAGCAAGACCAACACCTGGAGCACCAAAGGCCATGACTCAAAAGGATTAAGCCGCGTAACGCCAAATGTGTCTTCCCAGAAATTGATGAGATATTTATCAAAGACCACAAAGAGCGCTGTCCATGTGAAAACATTCAACAGGACCAACATGAAATTATTGCGGTAGCTATAAAGGTCCTTTGCGCTCGGCATGAAATGTGACCAGCCGACGCGGACCCCTGACAGGCGCTTAACCAGATAGAGTAGCGGCGGAAACACCAGCAAACCCGTAATAATCTTCGGCGCATCATTAAAGAGCTCAACCGCAATAGAAATGACAGATAAAAAATCCATAACGCCCCTATAGGGCAAAAAGGCTAATTTTGAGTCAAAGCCCGCGCAGGAGGCACAGGAATAGCGGTTTCTCTCATTCAGGCGGAATACGGTCCCGCAAAGCAGAGACCTCATCCATATGGCGGTCCAATTGCCGATAGGCTTTTTTGAGCATTTTCTGCAATCGCGGTTTCAAATGCGGCAAGGCCAGCTCCATTGGCAGGTCTTTTATTTTCATAAATAAAGCCGTGCCGAAAACCATATCGGCTTCAGGCAGATAGCCTGCGCCCTGGGCTTGCCAGCCTTGCGTATCGGCATTTGCAAATTGAGAAAATTCAAAACGTGTATTGGCGAGAAAAACCCCGTACCCAAGATAGATCGCGGTCAAATCGGTAAAAAGCTCATAAAGCGGCGGATCAACATCAAGTGTTTCTTTTGCGCGGTTGTGTAAAGCATGGGAGAGCTCATGAGAAAATGTCGCAACGAGTTGGCTTGGCTTATTTTCAAGACCCGCATCATATTTAATAATCTCGCGAGGTTTTCCAAATTTTGCTGGAATAATTTGGTAGGTTACGCAGGCCATCTGGCCGCGCGTCTCGACCATCGCCAAGCCGCCAAGAGAAGATTCTGGCCTGCCAGCCTGCGGCTCTAAGTCGAATATATCGCCCTCATTAAACCCACATTGCGCCTTTACGAGGTGAAAAATATGTTCCGCTTGGCTGCGAAACTGACCGTTCGGGGCAGGAAAATATTTCGGGATTGGCAAAAATAAAGGACTGTCTGGGAGTGCGGGCGCAGACGAAAAATTATCGATTAACCAAGCAAAGCCATCAAATTGCCATTCCGCAACCTCTATATCTACGAGACGGCGCGCCAACATATGTTTTAACTAGCTCGTCTTCTTCCG
>CAYWSI010000251.1:0-2559 GCA_964460585.1 uncultured Algimonas sp. | reverse complement strand
CTACGCGACCTTGGTGGTTGGTATTACTGCTTTTATGCCTTACGAATCTTGCTTTAATTATTTGATTTATGGAGGCCATGCCATTGTCCGAGCAAACCTCTGACCACACGTTTCCGAAGATTTCGGTCCTTGAGGCATTCGAGCTGATACGAGCGGATGGGCAGGCAATTGAGATTTCAAATCGGCGGGGTCGTGCGATTTTAGGGATACTTTGCCTCGTTCCTAGTTTCTCTCTTCAGCGGGAAACTATTCGCAAGCTTATATGGCCTGGGCGCTTCAAGCCTCAGGCGCGTGCCAGTCTTCGTCAATGCTTGCATGAATTAAACCGCGAGCTAGAAGCGGGCGGCGTTGAGATATTGAAAACGTCTAATACGCATATTGCTCTGAATTCGACTGCGGTTCAAACCGATCTTCAAGAGTTGGAAGTTGCCCTTTCAAACCAAGATGTAAATCGGGCATGCGTCATTCTAGCACGGACGACCTGCCAGCGTATTCTCTCTGACATCAGCCTTGGAGAGGAGCTGAATAGCTGGCTCTCGGTTCAGCGGCTTCATCTTGAGAACCGTCTCAGATTATCGGTGAATCAACTCTTGGCTCATCTCAAAAGGAGGTCAGAACACGCAGCTTACGACACCTTGGCCGCCGCGTGGCAACACTGGTCGGGGTTGGGCCGTCTTCGGAGTCGCATCGGATTGGCCGTCTTGCCATTTCGACAGATTGATGATGTGGGCGGCGAGTCCTTTTTGTCAGAAGGTGCGTCTGAAGAACTGTCTTCGCGTCTCGGTTCGATTGAGCAAATTGCCCTGGCCGGACGGACCTCCGTTCAAGCTTTGCAGGGTCAGTCGCTGACCTTGCCTACAATTGCAGAAAAGCTGAATGTTACGCATCTCATAGAAGGGACAGTTCATCGCAGGTCCGATGGCATCACCTTGTCCATACGCCTTATTGATGGGGCCAGCGGGATACAGCTTTGGGAAAATCAGGTGAACACTAATGAGGCCGATTTCTTTGGAGGTCGGCAGGTTATCGGAGCCAACATTGTCACGGAGCTCTGCACGGCTCTAAACGTCTCACCCGTATCCACTCCAACAAGACGGATGACACCTCATCGTGATGCCTATGCCCTTTACTTGCAGGGCCGGTCCTTAACCCAGAAAACTATGGTTGAAGGCGCGCCTGAAAAAGCCGTAGACCTCCTAAGAAGCGCGTTGGAAATTGACTCAGACTTTGCTGAATGCTGGGCGGCCCTGGCTGAAGCTTATATTTCCACGATCGTTTACACGCCCTGCATCGACAAGGTGGACCGATCAGCAAAAGCGGCTGAATATGCTCAGCGCGCTTTGGAACTGGATCCTCAGCAAGGCTATGCGCATGCTATTCTAAGCATCCATGAATGGACGTGTTTCAATCCATCAAAATCTCTTGAATATGCGCTGCAAGCCTATCGTCTGGAGCCGACCAATGCGGATGTAACCATGCGGCTAGGCTCCTGCCTTTTATATCTTGGTCGTACGCGTGAAGCCTTGCCTTACATTCAGGCTGCAATTGATCAGGATCCAGTCAACGGCCGAAACTACGCCATGCTCTGTACAGCACAACTGAATCTTGGTGACTATCCTGCAGCTTTGGCAGCCGGACAAAGCATGGTTGATATGGGCCTTCCGGGCTTTCATCTGGCGATAACACAGGCCGTCATGGGCGATCACAAGGCTGCGGTTGAGACCTATTATGATATCCGGCGGTTCGTCGGCACAATGATCATGTCACCTCCAGGCAGTCCAGAAGTCTCGGATGAAGTGCGAGATTTCTATCTGCTTACGGCGGCAAAGGGCGTTTGTAGTGGTGATGCAGATGCGCGCGAGGCCTATTGCAACCTGATTGAAATGCTACACCAGACTTTGCTGGATCCTTATGATCACAGTGTGGCTTGGCCGGCGATCTGGATGGGACATACGGATCTTGTCATGAAGATTTATCGGGAATGCATCCACCCAGCGAACATGCCAGGTTTGATGCATCTCTGGGCGGACATTGAGCCTATGAACCGTACGATAAATCATCCTGATTTTATGAGCTTTGCTGAAGATATCGGCCTTGTCGAAGCCTGGGAAAAATATGGTTGGCCAGATCGGCTACCGTCTGACCCTCGCACCCGACTTTAAAGAATTGACACTTTATTGACGCCCGCTGGCATTGATACTCCGCCCGTCTTCGCTGACAAAGTCGGCATTATGAAGAGGGGCTCCAATGAAGACGCGCACAATCAATCCGACACCCTGGTTGCAACATTTCAGCATGAACCACGCGATAGAAGTTACGGGCGCTTCGCGAACATTGTATCTGTCGGGCCAGACCTCAACGAACGCTGACGGTGGTCCCCTTCATCCCGGTGATCTCGTGGCACAATTCCAAACGGCTTGGGACAATCTGAAAGCTGTACTCTCCGAAGCTAACATGATGCCGGCCCATATTGTCCGCATGAACATCTACGCCACGGATGTCGCCCAATTCATGGGAAAGGCGGAGGATATCATCCCAATCTTCGCCGCTGACGGGGTT
>CAYWSI010000250.1:0-2559 GCA_964460585.1 uncultured Algimonas sp. | reverse complement strand
TTGTATCGAGATTGGTGTAGCTGCCTGTAGTCTCAAAACGAAACTGGGCTATTGCGGGGACAGGTGCTAGTAGGCTTGGCAGGATGGTCCCTAAAAATATGTAAGCCAGAGAACGTGCTGATAACTTTTCCATGTTTCTCCTGCTGCAGGACTCATCCTAGCCGTTACGATACACCAAGGTTTATTCAACTATGCACTACTAGATGCTCTCTATGATATATGGTATCGAGGATTGATTGATGGCAGTAGAAGTCACTGAACTATCATCATGCTTTTCTGTTTCAAAAACCTTTCAGAAGTAGAGTGCTCCGTTGTTGCGGTGGCAGTTATGTGCACAAAGTCGCCGTAGCAACCGGACCATCCTACGTCTTTTCGGAGACTACCCCATGCTCGCCGCTCCATTAACCAGGTTGATTGGCAAGACTGGCAGCTTCAACCCAGTGCTTTTCAGAAACGATCTGGATAGGGATACCTGCCTCCCGATATGCTACTGCCTCTTCAATTTTTCGCCCATATTTCTCATGTTTCCAACTTTCGGTAACGTAAGTGCCGATCACAAGATAGTTGAGTCTCTTGGTGACGCGCTTCTCGACTTTGCCCCCTAACTCCTGAACGGCCGCCTGACACTCGGCGCGACTCCCCAGCAGGCATTTACCGGTGAATAGGAATCCTTGTGAATCGAACAGAACAGGCGGAGCGGGATCACAGAGCGGCAGCGTGGTTGCTTTGGCGACCTCACCTCCTTCAGGGATTCCTCCAGAGTACTTCTTAAGCAATTCGAATAGCTCCTCGGCTTCGTCGTCGTCGAGCACGCCATCCTCCATGAATGTCTGAACATGCTGGTAGAGATTGTGGATCATCGGCGAGTCAGTTAGCGAGCGGTTCTGTGCAAGCCAATCGTGCAAATAAGTCGCTTCCGCCTGATTGATCGTGCCGTCTGCTATCAGACCTGAGCTAATACCGATCAGCGTGTCGATCTGGCGGTCGTCCATGGATTTCTGGTTACAGCGCCGAAAAAAGGCTTCGTCATTGTCCATTGCTTCGCTCCTCCGTGAATTGCGACTGGAAGGAAGACTATCTTGACTTACGACCTTGCGGCAATGGATGGTGTCAACGACCGCACCCGCGGGGCAGCTCTGGGCACAAAGCTGCCGTAGATTAATCACTATCTTACGTCAGCTATTGAGCATTTCTAAAACCACCAGCTTTTGATCGAGTCAAATTATTTTTGCCTGCCATTTGAGCGCCAATGAATACCGCAAGAGGCTACTGAAGGCAACGAGCACTTACCACACCCCTTTGGAATGGCAATTGGTACTGTTGATTCCAACGCAATCACAAATTCAATGATGATTGATGCGGAAGAAAAGCGACTCTGCGCTCTATAATTTGAAGCAATGAAAAAGGGAATTATCAGTATGAAACTCGCATACATCGCTGGATGCGCGCTAATCCTCTGGGGATGCGGAACCGTAACGCATTATGGCGAACGCCCAGATTTCACCCAGATCGCAATAGGAATGTCGCAACAAGAAGTGATCGAGAAATTCGGTAAGCCTGAAGATATGGCCGCTCAGAATGGCGTGGTTTATCTGAACTACACATGGGCACCTTGGTACGATCACAACGGAGCTGACGGAAACAAGGAGTTTTACTTTGTCAGACTCATCGACAATAAGGTTGAGTCGTACGGTAAGAGGGGCGATTTCGACAGCACCCAGAAGGCAGATTCGTCAGCACCCACCATCAACGTCAACGTCAACAACAGTAACAATAGCGTTGAAGTGAAAGAAGACAAATAAATGTTCTACCACGTCCTTAGAAGTTCTCGCTTCAGCCTACAAACACCAGATGATTTTTAATTGTGGATTTCTAGTGCTCCGCCAGCTCCGATTGCGATCTACTCTGAAGCGGGGTTTTTCGAGCGCCCAGATGAGCTTAGGGTTAGTCACTGTCTGAGCGAAACCCCTTGAGTATCCAGACAAACACCTTGCCCAACAGCAAAAGGAAAAGCCAGAACGCAACCCAAAGTAGAACTGGCTTAGCAAATATACTAGCTCTCTCAAGCGCTAGCCCATCTATTGCACTTTGTTTCTCTCGCTCAATGCTGTCGAAATCGAACAAAATCTTTAGCGCATCATCTCTGCAATCGGCGAGTTTAGAAATGTCATCGCCAAAACGTTTCCCTGGACATTTCTCTTTCACGTACTCCACAGGTTTCTCGACGCCTTGTTCCTCCATACGCAACAACAGTTCAAGCTGAAAATCTGAGAGCTGCGATACGTCTCGAAAGACTGGCTGGAGCATTGTTATGTCGCTGGTGTACTCCCAAAACTCAGCCTCCCTTGTTTTAGCTTTTGTTTCTATGTCAGCACTTGTGCGGCCATCCCCCACACTCTCGTAACCTACCCATAAAGCAATGGGTAGATTTAGAATCGCGCCGGCCAACCAAAACCGGTAGAAACCACGCCTCCAGTTCATTGAGCTACCCTCCAGAAACTGTGCGGTAACAAGAGATGTAATCGGCTCGGGCATCCATAGCCGGGAGCACAATCACTA
>CAYWSI010000249.1:0-2559 GCA_964460585.1 uncultured Algimonas sp. | reverse complement strand
AGGCCTTTAAAGAAGGCGGCATCCTCTTTGAACGCGCCGACAAGATAATCAAAAACGGCGCGAATGCGCATGGACCGTTTCAGGTCTTGATGAGCCACTAAATAAAGCGATTCCATATGAATGATTTCTGGCAAGACCCGCACGAGGCCGAGGTCGCGATTAATCAATCCGCACATCGGCAATATGCCAATCCCATATCCATGTACCAAAGCTTGATCGAAAGCCCAGATAGAATTTGTATGAAAGGTGACCTGCTTTGGCTTGAAAAGCATCTCGTCATTATCATCCATTAGCCAGAGGGATTTTCCGTCCATGATTTGCGCAATCACCCCGTCATGTTGCATCAGATCCTCTGGCGTCTTAGGCGCGCCGCGCCGCTCAAGATAATCAGGCGACGCGAAAAGACCAAAGCCAACTTCGGCGACCTTTCGGCCAATCAAAGAATTTTGTTCACCGGGACTGCGCCAGCGCAATGCAATATCGGCTTCGCGCTGGGCGAGATTAAAGCTCTGGAAGCCAATCCCAATATCGATGAGGACATCAGGATGCTCGCGGCGGAAATTTTGCATCACGCCCGGCAGCCAGCTTGTCCCAACACCTTCTGTGGCAGACAAGCGCACCACGCCAGACAGCGAGTCTTCAAGTGTCGCGGAAGAGCGGTCAATCGCGGAGGCTTCGTCTTGCATCCGGCGAATATGGTCGAGCATGGACTGACCGAAATTTGTCGGAACGAGCTGCCCATTTTCGCGTTTCAGCAGGGCTGTGCCGAAGTGATCTTCAAGCGCCCTTATGCGCCGACCGACGGTCGGTTGGCTCATATTAAGGGCGCGACCTGCCGCCGTTAAAGAGCCCGCTTCCGCGACAGCCAAGAATATAGGGTAATCGGACCAGTTTTTCATACAAATATGTATATTCAACTGGTGGAAAGAGTCAATTCCATACGAAAATGATTGAGACGGGCGTCTAAGCTCCTGACTCCACTGTGAAGGTGAGGCCTGCATGGGCGGTGAGGCGCGCAATGAGAGGGTCGGCCATGGCTGGCGCTGGCGTCATAACGCCGCCGCTGCCTTTGGGGTTTTTGACGAGCGTGATAGCGGCCTCGGCAATCATTTTGGAGGTTGAGCCATATCCCGGATCTTTATCGCCTTTGACAGAGGTGATGAGGCGCGTGCCGTCAGGCGCATCGCCGATAAACATGATATCATAAGAGCCTGTTTCGCGCTCTTCCTTGGATGGTCCTTCACCCGGTTTGGGCGGGTTGTCACCAAATGTATTGGTTTTCGCCATGCCCTTGGCGAGCTGCTCGCCTTGTTCGCCTGGACCTGTCAGAACCATCTCGCCATATTTGAAATCGCGGCCATATTTATAATCCATCAAAGCGTTAGAGCGGTGGACGTTTTTGGTATTGATGCTCGCCATAATAAAGGGCGTGGCCCAACTGCCGAGGTCGGCCTCTTCCATTGGCTTATGGATGGGCGGTTGGGGTGCCCCTTTTTCGGGCGAGAGGGAGAAGGGGTCTTTCAGCCATTCCAGAATTTCCGGCTGCTTTTGTGCGCGCTTCATCGTTTCCATGAAACTCGCAGCTGTCCCGCCAGAGAATGTGCCTTTCATACCGCGCACACGGCAGCGCACGCGCGCGCAAGCCCCGCCATGTTTTTCAATGGCTTGTTGTTGCAGGTAATAGACGCCGAGATCAAAGGGGATGGAATCAAATCCGCAAGACAGAACAATCCGCGCGCCGGATTTCTTCGCCGCCGCATCATAGCGGTCAATCATGTCTTTCATCCACGCAGGTTCGCCGCAAAGGTCGACATAATCCGTACCAGTTTTCACGCAGGCTTTGACAAGCGGCTCGCCGTAAAGCTGATAAGGGCCAACCGTTGTGATGATGGCTTTGGCACGAGCTGCGAGGGCGGCGAGGCTGTCTGGATCAGCCGAATTTGCCGTGATGATTGCAACGTCTCCGCCAATCTTCATTTCGCCCGCCACGGTTTGAAGCTTTTCCGCATTCCGTCCGGCCATGGCCCATTTTAAACCCGAGCCCGCATATTCCGCTTGGAGATATTCCGCGACAAGCCGCCCCGTATATCCGGAGGCCCCATAAATAATAATATCAAATTCACGATTGGACATAGTCAGGCTTTCTATAAAAGGACTTTAAATGATTACGGGACAACGGGACCGGCGGAGCGCTCTAGAATTTGGTGCCAGAGAATCAAGACGGGAGAGCCGAGCTCTAACGCCATGCCGACCATGGCCCGCATCGGCGGCGGCCCAACTTGGAGATAGCTCCAGACCCTAGCGAGACCGCCAATAAAAATCGCGAGAACGAAAAGGCGCAATATTCCGCCGCGATTATCAATATCGCCAAGCACATACCAAATGCCGAAAAAGAGCGAGAGATAATAGCCGCTGAGATAGCGATATTGATTATCTAGCGCAGCGCTGACAGCGCCGCCTTCATTATTGCCCGCCGCGCCGCCGAGCAATCCCATGACGGCAAAGCAAAGCGGAATGAGCGAGAGGACCATAAGTACGATTTTAAAAGACAGGCGCATT
>CAYWSI010000248.1:0-2572 GCA_964460585.1 uncultured Algimonas sp. | reverse complement strand
CCGTTTCAGGATGCTGCCCAAGGATAACATCCTCAGCCGTTTCCTGTTCGTCGCTGCCAAAGGGACGCGTCATTTTACACTCAGGATAATCTGAACAGCCCACAAATGCGCCGTAACGGCCAAGCTTCAAAGAGAGTTGACCTTTCTCGCATTTTGGACATTTACGTGGATCGCTTCCGTCTTCTTTGTCTGGAAAGACAATCGGCTTAAGCGCAATGTTGAGTGCGTCCAGAACATGGGTGACGCGTAGTTCTTTCGTGCCGTCGATTGTGGCGGAGAACTCATTCCAGAAATCCCCAAGGAGTTTCAGCCAGTCCAAATCTCCTGCGGAGACTTTATCGAGCTGCTCTTCGAGATTAGCCGTATAATTATACTGGACATATTTGGTGAAGAAGTTTTCGAGGAAGGCGGTAAGTAGGCGGCCTTTATCGGACGGCGTGAATCTACGCTTATCCAGCTCCACATATCCGCGGTCCTGTAGGACCTTCAGGATTGAGGCGTAGGTTGACGGACGACCAATGCCGAGTTCTTCCATACGCTTGACAAGGGAGGCTTCGGAATATCGCGGCGGCGGCTGTGTGAAATGCTGCGTGGCTTCGATGTCTTTGGCGGTAAGAGATTGCCCGGATTCGACGGCGGGTAGATCTGTATTTTTCTCTTCTTCCTCGCCTTCTTTTGTTTTGGGTTTCGTCTCTTCATAGAGCTTGAGGAAGCCGTCAAAGCGGACAACTTGGCCCGTTGCGCGTAATCCAACCGTGCTGGCGTTATCTTCGATTGTGACCGTTGTGCGCTCGAGTTTGGCCGAGGACATTTGCGAGGCCATGGCGCGTTTCCAAATCAGCTCATAGAGCTTTTTCATATCGCCAGTCAGGTTGAGCGAGTCTGGCGTACGGCCAAATCCTGTGGGGCGGATAGCCTCATGGGCCTCCTGCGCATTTTTGGCTTTGGTTTTATAAACACGGTGCTGTGCCGGCAGATAGCTTTCGCCATATTCGGATTGAATGGTCGCGCGGCAATCGCTGATGGCTTCGCCGACCATGCTGATACCGTCGGTTCGCATATAGGTGATGAGGCCCGTAGTCTCGCCGCCTATGTCAACACCTTCATAGAGGCGTTGAGCGGTTTGCATGGTTTGCGTCGCAGAGAAGCCAAGCTTGCGAGAGGCTTCTTGCTGCAGTGTTGATGTCATAAAGGGCGCTGAAGGGTTACGAGTGAGGGGCTTGGCCTCGACTTTTGTAATCGACAAGTTTGCAGCGGTAACAGCGGCTTTCGCCTTCATTGCCAGCTCTTCATTATGAAGAGAGAATTTATCCAACTTCTCACCATTCAACGACACAAGGCGTGCAGGGAAGCTGCCTTTAGGTGCGGTCACATTGCCAACCACTGACCAATATTCGCGTGCGTCAAATTGCTCGATTTCCGTTTGGCGTTCTGTAATGAGCTTGAGTGCAACGGATTGAACGCGTCCAGCGGAGCGCGCACCGGGAAGCTTGCGCCATAAAACAGGCGAGAGCGTAAAGCCCACAAGATAATCTAAGGCGCGGCGCGCCAGATAAGCATCGACAAGTTCTTGGTCGAGTTGCCGCGGGTTGGCGATAGCTTCTGTAACAGATTTTTTGGTAATCGCATTGAAGACGACGCGCTCGACGGCTTTGCCTTTAAATTCCTTTTTTTTCGAAAGGACTTCCAGCAAATGCCAAGAGATGGCTTCGCCTTCTCTATCCGGGTCGGTCGCGAGGATAAGCTTGTCGGCATTGCCGAGCGCGTTTTGAATGTCTTTCACGCGCTTCTTGGATTGTGTGTCTACAGACCAGCTCATCGCAAAATTATTCTCCGGATCAACGGACCCATTCTTGGAGGGAAGATCACGGACATGACCGAAACTGGCGAGAACCTTATAGTCCTTGCCCAGGTATTTTTCGATGGTTTTGGCCTTGGCAGGCGACTCGACGATGACGAGATTCATACAGGGACTCTATATATGTGAAGAGCGCGGCGTTTGGGGGAGTGCAAAAATAAAGTCAACCATATGCACCAATTGATAACATTAGAGGCTGATTTTTTGAGAGAGCATAGGGTTTACTTTTCATTACAATAAAACTTGAGATTGTTCTTGAAAAAATAACCTTTAGGGCTATTGGTTTTAAGGGTTTGTTAAGAATCAGGGGCGTAACAATTTTAATGCAACCATAAGTTATTTTAAGGCGTGTTGTTATGGGTATTCAAAATGAGTTTTCAGTTGACGATGTAGCTGCAGGGCAAAAGCCCGTTACGGCACAAGCGAGAGAAACATTAAATTATGTCACAGACCTTCTGGACGAATTACAGACAATTTCCAATGTGAGTGGATTGTCTGAAATGGCTAATGATTTGAATGTTCTTATCGCAAAGCACATGATGTCTAAGGATGACATCTCTCCAAAATTTAGTCGTTAGACCAAGCTGACCCGCCCATCGGGTTCGACATGAACCTCTCCTGCTAGCTCCATTTCGAGTAAAGCTGCTGTGACGACAGGAAGGGGTAGGCCTGAGGCCCTTATTATATCATCGCGCGGCGTGGGGGTCGGCGATA
>CAYWSI010000247.1:0-2578 GCA_964460585.1 uncultured Algimonas sp. | reverse complement strand
CAGAGACGGCGAGCTCGGCTTGGCCTTTCGGCACGAAGCTTGTGACAATCATCGGTTTGTCTTTGATGTAGCTGTCGTAAGCCGCGCGGATTTCAGCGGCAGTTACGGCTTGGACGGCTTGTGCTACTTTAACAGACCAAGCGGGGTCGCCTGCAAATTCATTATTTTGCGCCAAGTTTCGAGATTTCCCGAGGACCGTCGACAGCCCATTATAAATAATCGTTTCCTGTTCAGCCTTAATCCGCTTCAGATCTTTTTCATTCACGCCGTCCGTTTCGAATTTTTCAAAAGCTGTCTCAATGGCGGATTTGACATCGTCCAAATCTTGCCCTGGCTTTGCGCGAACGCGAATGGTAAATTCGCCCGCAATTTCGCTCGCATTATGAAAGGCGGAGACATTCGGCGCGAGCTTCGCCTCATCGACAATCACGGAATAAAGCGGAGAATTGCGGCTCCCGCCAATGATAGAGGCGAGCAAATCTAGCGCATTCTCATCCGCATGATTACCTTCCACCGTTGGGAAAGTCAGACGCAGTTCGGGCAGTTTTGCAAAATTATCTTCAAACCAAAGGTTTTTGGTCTCTGCCAATGTCACAGGCTGCGGGGCGGGTTTTTCAACCTCTCGCCCGCGCGGGATTTCGCCGAACCAAAGCTCAACCTTCTTCTTTGTTTCGGCAATATCAATGTCACCGACAATCGACAGCGTCACATTATTCGGGCCGTACCAATCCGTATGAAATTCGCGTAAATCCTCTAAGGTGGCGGCCTGCAAATCAGGCAAGCTGCCGATGACTGTCCAGCTATAAGGATGGCCTTCGGGGTATAGCGCCGTCCGTATAACTTCGCCCGTATAGCCATAGGCCGCATTATCGACGCGCTGTCGTTTTTCATTTTTGACAACCTGCTTTTCGCGCTCCAGCGCTGCGGTTGTGACCGTATTTATCATATAGCCGAGGCGGTCTGAATCGATCCAAAGGATTTTATCAAAAGCGTCTTTTGGCACGACTTCGAAATATATCGTGCCGTCAGACCATGTCCCGCCATTTCGCTGTCCGCCCCAATCCGGAATAGCTTTGCGGTTCCAGCCGCGCGGGACATTTTCGCTATCATTAAAGGCCATATGTTCGAAGAAATGGGCAAAGCCTGTCCGCCCCGGTTTCTCGCGGTTGGAGCCCGCGTGAATAACCGTCGTCACCGCCACAATCGGGTCAGAACGGTCGACATGCAGGATAACATCCAGCCCATTATCCAGTGTGAATTTTTCATAGTCGATGGTCAGGGTAGACGGCGAGGTCACGACTGCCGCCGTATCCGTTCCGGTGGATGTCGAAACATTTGTATCCCCGCAAGCACGCAAAAACATAGCTGCAGCACTGGCCAAAAGGATGTTGCGAAAGGTCATGGGGTCTCTCCAGTATTTTCGGTGAACTATAA
Organism: uncultured Algimonas sp.; assembly: GCA_964460585.1. Classification (GTDB taxonomy): domain Bacteria; phylum Pseudomonadota; class Alphaproteobacteria; order Caulobacterales; family Maricaulaceae; genus Litorimonas. Next base: position 1,144 of record CAYWSI010000247.1, on the reverse strand, counting down.
CTCGCGAATTTCTTAGTACAAACGTACATATTTTATTTTTATTGGATGACAGTTTAAACTCATTTCAAGCTTAACCACAGGGAACGCGGCAATTTTCCTCTGTTCTCATCTCAAAATCATTTTCATGTGTAGATTCTTTCTTTTTCTCTCTTGAAGAGTCCGCTCGCTTGCCCCACATGCCCTGCACTGGCGCTCTCATAGCTAGAGTGCCAAGTTTTATATGTAACCTTATAGAAGAGAGAAGACGCATGAAGTTTCGTCCCCTCCACGACCGCGTTGTAGTTCAGCGCGTCAAAGAAGACACAAAAACAGCTGGCGGGATCATCATCCCTGATACAGCGACCGAGAAACCCTCCGAAGGCAAAGTCGTATCCGTAGGCCCCGGCACACGTAATGATGACGGCAGCTATAACAAACTTGATGTCAAAAAAGGCGATAAAGTCCTTTTCGGCAAATGGGGCGGCACCGAGGTGAAAATTGATGGGAAGGACCTGCTCATCATGAAAGAGTCTGATATAATGGGAATAATCGGCTAAGCCGATTTTCACATAACCGGGCGCAGTCCAGTGTGGCTTTCGCGAAGTGAAAACGCACAAGACGAGTACCGGCCCCAATTTTCGACTAAATACTTAATTCAAAAACACTCTCTAAGGAGATTTTACTATGGCGGCTAAAGACGTCAAATTCGGTAGCGATGCTCGCGCCAAAATGCTCGAAGGCGTAGATATCCTCGCCAATGCAGTTAAAGTTACGCTCGGTCCAAAAGGCCGTAACGTAGTCATCGAGAAATCTTTCGGCGCACCGCGCACAACAAAAGACGGCGTGTCCGTCGCGAAAGAAATCGAGCTGGAAGATAAGTTCCAAAATCTCGGCGCAATGATGCTCCGCGAAGTCTCTTCCAAGACAAATGATAAAGCCGGTGACGGCACAACGACAGCGACAGTGCTCGCACAAGCTATCGTTCGCGAAGGCCTAAAGCGCGTCTCTGCGGGTATGAACCCAATGGATCTGAAGCGCGGCATCGATAAAGCGGCCTCAGAAATCGCGGGCGACCTTCTGAAAAAAGCGAAGAAGATTTCCAATTCCTCTGAAATCGCGCAGGTCGGTACGATCTCTGCCAACGGCGAAGCGGCCATCGGCAAGA
>CAYWSI010000246.1:0-2590 GCA_964460585.1 uncultured Algimonas sp. | reverse complement strand
CATCCAGCAAAAGATGCGACAGTGCCCGTACATGCGCTTCAAAAGAAGACCTTTGAACAAATCGCAAAAGTTTGGGATTAGTCCCAGACACCTTAATTATTAGGCAAACTAACAGGTTGAATGCAGTTCGGCTCGGGCGCATAGCGCGCACAGGAGATAGATGTGCGCACTAAGCGATTCCCAACAATTGAAAACTCAGTGCTCCCCATCCCAAGATGGGAGTTTATCGCTATGATGGCGGCTATTTGGGGCCTTCAGGCGATGGCTGTCGACATTATGCTGCCTGCTTTAGAGATTATCGCCAACCAGTACACCATTCAAAACCCGAATGATCAGCAACTTATCATCTTTGCTTTCGTCTTAGGGTTTGGAGCGCCACAACTTATATTCGGTCCAATTTCAGATCGATTTGGCCGAAAGATATTATTGCAATTTAGCATAATGGGGTATTGTTTAACGAGCTTCGCCTGCATGATTGCGCCCAGTTTTGGGAGTTTGCTAATATTTAGGATAGCGCAAGGCATTTGTTGTGCAGGAACGCGCGTCGCAGCAGGTGCCATTATCCGCGACCTGACAAAAGGGCGGTCCATGGCAAGTATTCTATCGCTCGTTTATACTGTCTTTATGATTGTCCCGATTTTGGCGCCTGCCATTGGAACCGCAATCATGACAATTGCCGATTGGACGTGGATCTTTGGTTTTCTAGGCATAATTTCGGCCCCATTATTTATTTGGATACAACTTCGCCTGCCAAGAACATTAAAAGAAAGCGACAGACGACCAATATCGGCCAAGCAAATTTTTGAGTCGTTTAAGACGCTGGCAACGCACCGAATTACAGCGGGGTATATGCTAGCAAGCGGCCTTATATTTGGGAGCTTGTTCGCCTTCCTTGGCGCAAGTGAGCAAGTCTTCGATGACGTATTTGGAAGAGGTGATGCATTTTACCTTTATTTCGCAGGAATTGCTCTGCTCTTAGCGGCTATGAATTTTTTCAATAGCCGCTTTGTAGGACAATTTGGGATGCGGCGAATAAGTCATGCCGTTGTTTTGATTTTCATCACCTTATCCCTAATCAATTTTCTTTATATGCATTTTGTAGGACAGAATTTTTGGGTGTTTTACATCCTGTTCGTTTTTACATTTGGATGTTTTGGGATGTTAGGTGCCAATTTCTCAAGTCTTGCGCTTGAATATATGGGGCATATCGCAGGCACAGCAAACGCTGTTTATGGGTTTTTGACGCTCACCCTATCCAGCTTTATTGGATTTTTAGTGGCTCGTAGCTTTGACGGAACTGTCAGACCACTCTTAATCTCCTATGTTATCCTAGGCATTGCGTGTCTCTGCGTCATACTCATTACGGAACGCGGTAGATTATTTGAAGTGGGTGATGGGAAGTCTTAGCTACGATTTTGCGCAATAATCGTCTGAATTTCTGAGATCGTATCACGGTCGACCAGATTGACATATCCTCTACGATCAGGACGCCCGGTATCGGGCGCTGGAAACATCCATAAATGCCCGACGTGAAGACCGACCAATTTATGCTTACCATCGACAATGCGGGTTAGGGGAGAACCTGATTGCCCCCGTACGGCTCTACAATCATGCGTCATACGATAGAACCCGTTTTTAAAATCCAAAAGATCTAGCATACAAGGTTGAGCGTTTTCGGGCAGCCCCATTGCGCGGGCAAATAAAATAATTTGCTGGTTAAGAGGCCCGAAGTCTTCCACAGGCTCTAATTGATATCTTACTAATTGTCTGGTGGAGATCTTGTCAAAACGTATGATCGCCCAATCTGTTTTTTCACCAGACTTGTAGCCGTCTGCTAATCGGATCAAATCTACTGACCGTTGCTTTCCATCAAAGTCTTTTACAGCGCATGGACGTTCAGGCGGAATGGCATGACCCGTCGCAAATCCAAAATCATACTTTGGGTCGCCAATATCCAATACAGCGATACGGGATTGAGTCTCTTGCTTATTAGCTCCGTCACAAAGCAATCGGAGCATATGAGTCGGTACAGATGTGGATGTCGTTTGACACCCAATCCCGAGCAGAAAAGTCAAAAAAGTGCTGAAGCGAAGACTCAAAGTTTGAAGTCTTTATATTCTGCTTTCAGCTCACGCTTTAATATCTTTCCAGTGGCACCTAAGGGCAACTCATCAACGAAGACAATCGCGTCGGGCATCCACCATTTTGCACATTTCGCCGCGATACAGTCTTTAATTTCGTCCTTACTCGGCGATTTACCCGGTACGGATTGGACAATGAGCATGGGGCGTTCTTGCCATTTCTCATGCCTTACGCCGATACAGGCTGCCATGTGGACATCGGGATGATCGCAGGCTGCATTTTCAACCTCGATAGAACTCACCCATTCACCGCCAGATTTAATGACGTCTTTCGAGCGGTCCGTGATTTCCATGTAACCGCGAGGATGAATAGCCGCCACATCACCCGTGGCAAACCAACCGTCATCCGTGAAACTATCGGCGCCAACACCTTTGAAGTAACCAGAGGCAATCCATGGTCCGCGGACATGTAGATGTCCTGAAGCTTCGCCGTCTTGCGGAAGGATATT
>CAYWSI010000245.1:0-2609 GCA_964460585.1 uncultured Algimonas sp. | reverse complement strand
AGCAATGCTGCAAACAGAACACCAAAAAGGAGACTGCATATCCGGCCGTTAATGGTGAGCGCATACTCCAGCAGCTCTCGATCGTCAGCAGCTGAGCGCTTTTGGATGCTGTTGGGTAAAGCACTCATGCAACATCGTCTCCAAGCAATCGATTACGAAGTGCGAACCACAGAAGCGATGCCCGATTGATACCATTCCAGGCGATCGCAACCACGGCGCCAAGTAACCCGGCGAACAAGCCCATCCAAACAGCGCCAATCAGCGCACCTTTCCAACTCACGGTGAAACCAGGCACGTAGTGCGCAAGCAGAGCAAGATGGGTTCCAACTGCTTCCCCATCTACAGGGCCGCGCAGCAACACAACGGCCACAGCAGTTGCGAGGCCAAGGGCCCCGACCACAGCGCTTGCCCCACTGAACGCTGGAATATGCAGACGTCCGTGCACCAGCTCGATCAATCGGCGATCGCTTAGTTGCTTGTTAGTTACTTTCATAGGCAAGCCTCATCTGCTCCGAACTCGATGCGATTGATGTGGCTTCCATCAGAAACCATCCAATGGTTTTCCCAAGGCCCGATTTCAAATCTACCTTTGGTGACCAGGCAAGCAGCTCTTTTGCATGCGAAATATCGGGACGCCGTCGCGTAGGGTCATCACCGGGTAACTCTCGCTCAACGATAGTTGATTCTGAATGCGTAAGTTCAAGCACCAACTCAGCGAGTTCTCGCACCGTTCTCTCAATCGGGTTACCGAGATTAACGGGGCCTGTGACGGAGGAGTCACTATTCATCAAGCGGATCAATCCCTCAACGAGATCGTCAACGAAGCAAAAAGAACGTGTCTGGCTACCGTTTCCGTAGACTGTGATTGGTTCACCTTTTAGCGCCTGAGAAACAAAGTTGGAAACCGCTCTGCCATCGTGTTCACTCATCCGCGGGCCATAAGTATTGAAAATTCGAGCGACCTTGATACTGGTGCCGTATTGACGATGGTAGTCGAAGAACAGAGTTTCTGCGCACCGCTTGCCTTCGTCGTAACAAGATCGAACGCCAATTGGGTTAACGTTGCCCCAATAGTCTTCGCGCTGTGGGTGCAACTGCGGTTCGCCATACACTTCGCTGGTTGAGGCCTGCAAAATACGAGCGTTGGTGCGCTGCGCCAGGGCGAGCAAATTAACGGCCCCCTGCACGCTTGTTTGCAGCGTCTTTACTGGATCGCGTTGATAAAATGGCGGACTTGCTGGACACGCCAGGTTGTAGATCTCATCGACCTGCACGTCCAGCGGCTCACAGACGTCATGGTGCTGAAAAAGGAATCTCGGATGATCAAGCAGGTGTTCAATGTTCTCCCGGTGACCCGTGTAGAGATTATCGACACAAATCACTCGCTCACCGGCATCGATTAGCCGATCACAGAGGTGACTACCAATAAACCCAGCACCGCCGGTAACGAGAATACTCTTCATTGAGTTGCGCTCTCCTTGCCAAGTATCAAGTCAAACCGTACCTCGCTGGCTGGCCCAGTGAAGCATTCGGTTTGTCATCTTTCGATTAGCCATCCATGGACGATCGACTGTAGCCTACCCTTGGTTTTATATAAAGTAATTTGCCTTTAATTCCAGAATAGGTATTCTGGCCAACAGCACATAATAGCGGCTTAACAGCATAAAACGGACCCCGCTTGCTGCGGCCGCCGATGTCTGTTGGCCAGACAAACTCTACCAACAGTATTCAGATTTCTAATCAGATTTCATTGCAAAGACGATCTAAACTCCACGCCCTGACAGGAGACTCCATTGCTACGAGTGAAGAAAACTACCAACTTTGCTTTACACACCGATATTCGTAGCAAATTGGGGGCATTATTTCTCAACGCCGTGCAACAAACCAAATGAGCTATCGCTCCCCAGTGGTCAAAAATCTGTTAACCCCTCTTGGTCTTACGGGTTCTGCTCTCCTTTTCGCATCGCTTCTAGGTCTTATAAGCCTCCTTGCACTCGACTTTAGTAAAGCAAGTTCGGTAATGAACTCATTTGCAGCCGATGGCAAGGCTGAGCAGTTCACAGAGAGTGCTTTTGCTCTCGCCTGGTGGTTTGGCATGACGTTGTCCGTAACCGGGTTTGGTATTGCGCTTGTGTTTCTATTTTTCACCGAAAATGTGCGTCGCGGTGCAAGTTTGTTTGTATTGTCGATGCACACGCTGCGAAGGGATTGCAGCGACTATCTAAACCGCTGGTGGATTGAAGTGCCTCGTCGGCACTTAACGGTGATTGCGTTACTTATTTTGGTTGGTGCTGCACTTCGTATCTGGCACATGGAACTGCCGATTCGACACGATGAATCCTGGACCTATCTCTACTTCACGTGGAAGCCATACTTTGTGATCTTGACCGATTACAGCAGCAACAATAATCATGTTTTTCACACTCTGCTGACCAAGCTCTCCATCGATCTCTTTGGAGATTCACCATGGTCCCTGCGCCTACCGGCGTTTGTTGCAGGGTGCCTCTTGCTCCCCTTAAGCTACTTCGTGACGTTACGCTTCTTTGGTCAGGCGGTTGCGCTAGTCAGCTTGGCATGCGTCACGTGCTGGCCCATGCTTATTGACTATT
>CAYWSI010000244.1:0-2618 GCA_964460585.1 uncultured Algimonas sp. | reverse complement strand
CATCTTCGGCCGGAGTTTCCTCGGCTAACGGGACTGACCCTTCGGACGAATCTGTAGTCGGCGTCAAGACCTCAGTCGCGGTTTCTTCTATAACAGGTGTAGAAACTACGGGCTCAGCAGGCTGAGTCGCAACATTTGCATCATCAATGATAAGGTTATCCCGGTTTTCAATCTGATAAACGACTGAAAGCGCGAGACAGTTGATAATAAAGACCGCCCCTAAAATAGCTGTCACCCGCGCGATAGATGTTGTGGCAGACCGGCCAGACATAAGACCGCCCCCTCCGCCGCCGCCAATACCCAAAGCGCCGCCCTCAGAGCGTTGAATCAGAATCAAGCCCGTAAGGATAATTGAAATGATGAGCTGTATAATAAGCAATACGTTCGACATGAGGTATATCCGGTGATTTCAAGCGGGCCGATTAGACGAAACAGGTTGGTATGACTAGCCCTTATTACAAGGGTTGCTCTCTAACCGGTTTCGAAGGCGTAATCATACCCGTCAGCGGCGAACTCGCCACCGCATATTGTTTGCGCTCAATGCGCCCTGCGAGATAAGCTTCGCGGCCTGCAAGAACGCCGTGTTTGAATGCGCGGGCCATCCGCAGAGGGTCTTTCGCACCTGCAATCGCCGTATTCGCGATAATACCATCTGCACCTAACTCCATAGCTGCTGCGGCTTCAGAGGCTGTGCCCAAACCCGCGTCGACAATCAACGGAACAGAGACCGCCTCACGGACAAGACGGATATTCGTCGGATTTAGCAGACCTAATCCCGACCCAATCGGCGCGGCGAGCGGCATAATCGCGCACGCTCCTGCCTCTTCAAGCTTTTGGCAATAGACGGGATCATCTGTGCAATAGACCATGACATCAAAACCATCCGCAACAAGAAGCTTTAGGCTTGTCAACGTCTCCGCCATATCGGGATATAAATGCACATTCGAGAGCACCTCGAGCTTCACGAGGTTCCATCCACCAAGTTCCCGCGCAAGACGCAAGGTCCGCACGGCGTCTTCACCTGTGTAACAGCCCGCCGTATTTGGCAGATATGTCGTTGTCTTTGGGTCTATAGAATCGGTGAGAAGCGGCGCATCAGGTTGATCGAGGTTTACGCGGCGTATCGCGACAGTGACCATATCCGCGCCAGAGGCTTCTAGAGCTCTCGCATTTTCTTCATAATCTTTGAATTTTCCGGTGCCGATAATGAGGCGCGAATTGAATTTGCGCCCGGCTATAATCATCGGATCATTGCTAGGGTCAGTGTGGGAATCAGACATTGCCTTAACCGCCTCCAATGAAATGAATAATCTCTAGTTCGTCATGATTTGCTAGCGCCGTTTCAGCGTAAGCGGATTTAGAGACGACCTCGCGGTTTCGTTCAATCGCGATTTTTCGCTCTGGTAGCTCCAAATGCTCTATGAGGCCAGCAACCGTCAGATTGTCTGGCAAATCGTCATGGTCTTTACCATTTATGATGAGGTGCACTTTAATTCCCACGGTTGAAGTAACGTCCAACGCGCGTTACCACGCCCCGAAGAGAGGTTGCAATGTCAAAGCCCATATTCGTCATCAATGGTCCCAACTTAAACCTACTCGGCACGCGCGAGCCTGAGGTTTATGGGACGCAGAGCTTAGATGACATCAAAGAGATTTGCATCAAAACCGCCAAGACATTTGGCCGAGACGTTACATTTTTTCAGTCGAACATAGAGGGAGAACTTATTGATTTTATTCAACAAGCTGGCCACGAAGGCGCGGGCATTGTCATCAATCCTGCTGCCTACACACACACATCCGTTGCCCTGCATGACGCCCTAAAAGCTGTCGATGTGCCAAGTATTGAAATTCACCTCTCTCAACCTGCGAAACGCGAGAGTTTTCGTCGCCGGAGTTATGTTGCGGAAGCCGTTCATGGCACAATTAGCGGCTTTGGTGTGGATAGTTATGTTTTAGGGCTGCAAGCCCTCTCTAATCTGATATAGAAACGGGCTAATCTGCACAATTGCAAAGCCTAATTGATTCCCCGGGAGAGACGGATAATGGCCGATAAGACCAGCGAACCAACAGCAAAAGACCTGAAATTTGTCAAAGAATTGATGGGGCTTTTGGAAGAGTCCGGCCTAACGGAAATTGATTTCCAAAAAGGCGATTTAGCGATCAGCTTGTCCAAAGCCAAAGCGGCTTCCGCAGTTCAGCATGTCATGGCCCCGGCAATGACAGCCCCTGCAGCGACGCCCGCAGCGGCGGCGCCCTCTCAACCTGTTGCGACAAAAGAAAGCCCAGCAGATGCCGCGGCACATCCCGGCGCAGTAAAATCCCCCATGGTCGGTACAGCCTACACACGTCCTTCCCCAGACGCGGACACTTTTGTGAATGTCGGCGATAAGGTCAAAGAAGGCGACACCGTCATGCTTATTGAAGCCATGAAGACATTTAACCCAATTGTTGCCCCAAAATCCGGCAAGATTGAACAAATCCTTGTCGATGACACCAGCCCCGTCGAATTCGGCGAAGCCCTCTTTATCATCGTCTAAATATGCCCAAGTCCGGAAAAGTGGCGAATGCCAAGAACCAAGGCTTGTTCAAAAAAGTCCTCATCGCCAATCGCGGCGAGA
>CAYWSI010000243.1:0-2620 GCA_964460585.1 uncultured Algimonas sp. | reverse complement strand
TTACAAATATAATCAAGTTTCGCCCGCTATAAGGCGCGTCGCGGCAGGGGTAAAGCAAAGGCTGCGGCCTCTTTATCATCGGCATTGTCTAAAACTGGAAACAGGGTCATAATGCGGCATGTTGTCCCGCCTCCTCCTCATGCGTCACGCAAAGTCCTCTTGGTCAGATGGGTCCATAAGTGACCATGAGCGGCCCTTAAATGAACGAGGCCAGCGCGCAGCTACGACGATGGGGAACGCTTTAACAGCGCGCGGCTATGCGCCCGATATAATCTGGTCTTCTGACGCCAAGCGCACACGCGAAACGGCTATGCTCTTAATTCGAGCTATTCCTGGACCGCAGACTATCAATTACTCATCCGAATTCTATCATGCGAGCCTCGAAACCGTCTTAGAGGCTTGCGGCAAAGCCGTTGAGCCAGAGGGAAGTTTGATGTTGCTCGGGCACAATCCAGGTTGGGGACAGCTCCATCATTATTTCACAGGACAAACCCATGAGTATCCGACAGGCGCTTGTACGGTCCTAACCCGTAAGAAAAACGGCATATCAGATTGGCTAGACCCAGCTGCGTGGACCTTTACAGATTTGATTCTGCCGCGAGACTTAGAGGCATGAGCAAACAAATCGCCCGAGGCCTTTGGCGATTCACGCGCGCCTTTTTGTTCTATCCCGCCGCAATCGGTGTGATGATTTGGTTGGTTCTTACCCAACAGCATTGGATTTGGGGCGTTGGCGTCTTGGCGGCGGTCTTAATATTAGACCCAATTTACCGCATCATGCTGTCCAGTATTCTCTCATGGCGGCCACATAAGGATTGATTATCCGCAAATCCGCTCACACCTATGCGCCATGACGTTTGCAATCTATTTACTATAAAAAATAATAATACAACTTATGCTTGACTAAATACAACCTTTGGTGCATTAGAGAATCGTCTTCAGTACTCTGCATCAGTTACACGAAGACAAAGGATCGCACTCATCCCAACGCGATTCTCAATAGGTGGATTGGTCCCTGACTACACACACATCCCGGCTTCACACACCAGTGTAGTCAGAGACCAATCGCCGACCTATTTATCCCAATTTACCGCCAAGACTAAGAAATGTGTCTTCTTTACGAAGAAGCCAAAGTAGTCCCATAGCCGCAGCCGCTGGAATAGAGGCGATAAACAACTGATTGTAAGCTTCAGTTCCCCAAATATAAGATGGTAGCGCGAGAAGCATTGCGCCCACGTGGAGAATGAAAACAAGAGCGTAACTAATCTTCTTTTTAAAACCCACCAAGAAAGCGATCAAAAGCGCCATCCAAAATATGCCGATTAAAAGACCGACCGTGTCACTCAATCCGTCGACATGGTAATATTTTTTCGCAATTCCACTAGCTCTCTCTGGAGCTGTGAACCGCATGACTTGCCACGGTAGAAGAAAGTAAAAAATTGTAAGCCGCGTTAAAAACAGCGGAATAGGCAAATTTGGCATGGTAACCCCCTCATTATTATTGATTTTCGGCCAATAGCAGGCGCGATAACTGATAGGGACTCACAAATTCGAGAGATGAGTTACGCCGCCTGCCCTCGCAAACGCGCTTTGGCTTTTTCTGCGCCAAGTAATTGCAACATATCATCCATTGATGGACCGTGTTGTTGACCTGTCAGAGCCAAGCGGAGCGGCATAAACAAGGTCTTGCCTTTCCGGTCTGTTGTCTCTTTCAGGTGAGAAATCAAAGCTGACCAAGTTTCTGCGGTGACAGTCTGCGGCAGGAACTCCGCAGCCGCTTTGCAAAAACCCTTGTCTTCATCCGCAATCGTCCCGGACATAGGCTTGAGAACAATATCGGCCCATTCATCCACATCAGCGATTTTCTCAATATTCGCACGGACGATATTCCAGAAATCTTCATCTCCGGAAATACGGTCTTTGACATCCGCATAAGGCATATCGTGCAAGAGTTTCGCATTAAGAGCCGTCAGGTCTTTTTCATCAAAACGCGCAGGAGCACGGCCAATTTTTGAGAATGAGAACTCTCCGCCAAGCTCTTGTAAAGACGTTCGAATTTCAACTGAATCGGATGTCCCAATCTTCGAGAGCAAGGACGCAATCGCCATAGGCTCTATACCTTGCTGACGCAGCTCACCCATGGACAGTGACCCAATGCGTTTGGACAGCGACTTTCCATCTGCGCCGACCAGTAAAGGCGTATGGGCAAATTCCGGACAATGGTCTTCTGATAAGGCGCGGAAAATCTCGATTTGTGCGCCGGAGTTCGTGACGTGATCTTCACCGCGAATAACATGGGTAATTTTGGCTTCAATATCATCGACAACACTTGGCAGCGTATAGAGATAGGATCCATCTCCGCGAATAAGGACAGGGTCTGAGAGCGAGGACATATCAATGCTCTGCTCACCGCGCACCAAATCAGTCCAGGTTACAGTTCCGCCCGAAAGTTTAAACCGCCAATGCGGCGTGCGTCCTTCGGCTTCAAAGGCGGTTTTTTGGGCATCCGTTAGCTCTAAGGCCGCGCGGTTATAAATCGGCGGCTTGCCTGCCACGCGCTGCAATTTGCGCTGACGATCAAGCTCCTCAGAGGTTTCATAACACGGATATAGCAAGCCAG
>CAYWSI010000242.1:0-2640 GCA_964460585.1 uncultured Algimonas sp. | reverse complement strand
GCCCGTCAATCACATCATCGCAATAGCGGCACCACGCATAGAGCATCGCCGCATCATCGCGTAGCGCAGACGGCAAAACACGGCTCGCCAGCGCAAAAGACTTAGAGCCTTTCTTAATCGAGGCATTCCCATGTGCAGCAACAGAATCCATAAGCGCTGGATAGGTGGAATTAGAGAGCATGGGAAGCAGAATGCACGGCGTAACCATCCGCTTGTATTGCATTAGCTAAATCACTCTCAAATTTGAACTGACAAAATATTAACGAAAATTTAAATCCATAATCGCCTCAGGCGCGTATTATTATCATATACAGTAACTATTGGGCGAGTAGGGAGATAAAACTTCCACTCAAAGATACACAAATTGATTTTGCGCCCGATCAATTTGGGTAAAAGCAGGATTGGCACCCCTTATAAAGCCAATCCTGCGCATTTACTGTTAACATTGAGAGATTGAACGAAAGGTAGGGCAATGCACTTCGAACAAGAAATCGAAAATCTAAAACGTAAGATTCATCAACATAAAAAGGCCTGCCAATCTCCTTGGCCTAGGCCTAGCGATTATACAAAGCTAATTGATGCCCAATATGACCTACGCGCAATCGAAGAAAAAATTAGCCTATAACCCGCCCCCGAAATAATCGACCTTGCCCAGCGGCACACCGTTATGGCGCAGAATATTATAGGCTGTCGTCAGATGAAAATGCAGGTTTGGTATCGTAAAAAATGAGAGATAAACGATGCCCGTAAATGGCACCTCGCCGCGCGGGCCAAGCTTGACCATAAATTCGGCGTTCTCACGTCCCTCAACTTGTTCAGGCTTGACCGCCGCCAGATCAGCTTGGGTCTTTTTAATTAAACCATAGAGCTCATCGAGACTGCGCTCGCTGTCATCATATTTCGGCGGCGTTAGCCCTGCGATGCGGTAAGGTGCCATTTTCGCCATATCGCAAACCATGAGAACCTGCTTGTAGAGTGGATGCATATCCGGCGCGAGACGCGAGTTTAGCAAGACATCCATATCAATGCCCCGCTCTTCGGCATTTTGCTCTGCTTTGCGAAGAATATGTTCAAGACTACCAATAATTTTTGGCAGGGCACTAATGGCATTAGACATAGAGAGTGTGGACATCGGAAAGCCTTCGCGTGATGAGGTTTGCATTATTTATAGATTAGACGGCCAATCGCCTGCCCCATTAAGATTGGATAGCTGACCTGCAAAATCATCAGCAATGACGCCGGCAGTCGCTTTGGCTGCGCCCACAACGCCCGGAACGCCAGCGCCGGGGTGCGTGCCTGCGCCAGCAATATACATATTGGGGATAACATCATCCCTGTTATGCGGGCGGAACCAAGCAGATTGGGTCAGAATAGGTTCAACGGAAAATGCACTGCCAAGATGAGAGTTCATGTCGTCACGGAACCCAAATGGGGTCAGAGTGTGCATGACTTCAAGATGCTCATTCAATCCCGGAATGGCGTGGACCTCTAGGTAATCGAGGATTTTCTGGGCGTAGGCCGGACCAATTGCGTCCCAATCTAGGTCCGCGTGACCCAAATGCGGGACAGGCGCGAGGACATAATAGGCGGATTTTCCTTCGGGCGACATAGAGGCATCGGTCTTACTTGGCGCATGAAGATAGAGCGAGAAATCATCGGAGAGTTTGCCGCCCTTCCCGAAAATCTCGGCAATCAATTCCTTATAACGGGGCCCAAACAAGATGATGTGATGTTTCAGATGGTCTGGCGTGGGAATATCAAGGCCGAAATAAATAACGAAGAGCGACATGGAATGGCGCTTTTTGGTAAGAGCTTTGCCGTATTTTTGTCCGCGCTTATGCTTGCGCAACAGCTTTTGATAGGTGTGAACGACATCCGCATTTGACGCGACCAAATCTGCATCTTGGCTCCAGCCGTCCGCCGTTGTCACGCCCGTTACGCGGTCACTTTCGGTGTGAATATCTGTGACTTCACTGTTTAGACGAAGCTCCCCGCCTATATCTTTGAACAAGCTGACCAGACCCGCGACAAGCGCGCCCGTCCCGCCTTTGGCGAACCAAACGCCGCCCTTGCGTTCTAGCGCATGGATGAGGCCGTAAATCGCTGAGGTCGCAAAAGGGTTGCCTCCGACGAGCAGCGATTGGAACGAGAGGAGTTGCCGCGTCTTCTCATCTTTCACGAATTTGGAGACTTGGGCATAAACACTGCGGTCAGCGCGCAGTTTTACGAGCTGCGGCGCCGCAGCGAACATTTGGCTCATTTTGAGAAAAGCCGTTGTGCCGAGTTTCTCATAACCTTCGCGGTATAATTCCTGCGAATAGGCGAGGAATTTACGGTAACCTTCGACATCATCAGGATTACGCGCGCGGATTTGCTCTTCTAGGAAGTCTTGATCATTATTGTAATCAAGCACTTCACCATCTTCCCATTGCAAGCGGTAGAATGGGTCCACAGGCAACAACTCGACATAATCCTTCATGTCGCGTCCTGTCAGAGTGAATAATTCTTCGAGGCAATCGGGGTCGGTAATGACGGTTGGTCCGCCGTCAAATTTAAAGCCGCCTTTCTCGTAGACATAGGCGCGGCCGCCCGGCTTATCGCGATTGTCCAGCAGCGTGGTTTGGAAGCCCATAGCCTGCA
>CAYWSI010000241.1:0-2640 GCA_964460585.1 uncultured Algimonas sp. | reverse complement strand
CTTCTCAGCCAAAAGGTGTGGAGAGCCGCATAAGCTTTTCTAACAGCCGCGCGGCAGGTCTCGGCGAAGCGCTGCCGGCTGGAACCGTTCGGGTCTATACGAAAGACCAAAACGGAAAATCCCAATTCATTGGTGAAGAAGGCATTGGTCATATTGCAGGTGGCTCGCAGATGTCTCTGAAACTTGGCGAGGCTTTCGACATCACGGTTCAACCCACCTTGGTCTCGTCAGTAAATTTGGGGTCTAAACGAACCGAATATGAAATGAAATTTGATCTGCGAAATGCGTCAAAGAAAGACGTTACAGTGCGTCTTCATCAAACGCTGTCTGGCGCTCAAAATGATTATGATTTTCTAAGCGAAAGTCAGAAAGGTCAAATGCAAGATGTCTATCGGCGCTATTGGGATGTTGAAATTCCCGCAGAAGGGAGCTCTGAGCTTACATTTAGGGTACGCCAAAGCCGGCGATAATCATGCGGGTCGCTTTTCTGACAGCTTTGTGCCTGCTCGTGGCTTATGCTGCGTCCGCGCAGGATATTGATCCTGCGGGTTTTGGAGACGTGCAATCCGTTGACTCGAAAGATATCTCATCCACGGGACTGACAATTTATCCCGATAATCTTGGCTTTGTGCGGGAAACCCGAACCATTGATGTGCCTGCGGGCGTCGTTGACCTACGGTTTTTTGGCGTGAGCGATATGATTATTCCCCAGTCGGCTGTTTTAGAGAGCTTTGAGGGATTGCGCCTAGAGGGGAACTTCGATTCAGATTTAATCTCGCCCGCCAAACTCATCAATAGGTCCGTCGGAGAAGTGATGACAATCCGCCGCGTCAATCCGGTGACGGGCGCCGCTACTCTCGTGAGGGCTGAACTCGTCTCGGCAGCGCCCGATGCAAGCGGCCACACAAGCGCTATATTTTCGACGGCAGACGGGGTGGAGGGATATCAATGTTCGGGGCTCGCTGAAGCATTGGTTTTGTCTAATTTGCCAGATGACCTGCATTCTGTTCCCGTTCTCTCCACGCGGGTTGTCTCAGAGACGGCGGGACCCAAGGAGATAACACTGACCTATATGACGCGCGGACTTGGTTGGGCAGCGGATTACCGGATGGATGTGGAGGAGGGGAGCGATGAAGTCGGGCTTTTGGGCTGGCTGACGTTGACCAATAAAACCTCTAAGCGTTTTGATGAGGCGGATTTATCCGTCGTGGCCGGCAAACTCAATCAAGTGAGGGGTAGGCCGCAAAACAACACCGCAAGAAAATGGGACCGTGTGGCGACCTGTGTGCTGCATAAGAATATCGCAGAACATAGAGATGTGGTCGTTGTGCAATCCGCGTCTGGACCCGCGTCCTCCTTCGAATTCGCTCCGTCGCCTCCTGCGTATGGTGCTGATGAAATCATCGTCACTGCGAGAAAACGGGCGGAGGTGCGGGAGGCGACGCAGGAGGATTTAGGAGATTATAAACTCTACCGCGCGCCGCAAGCCGTGACGGTCGAGCCTTATCAGACGAAACAAATCGCTTTTCTATCCAAATATGATGTCGCGTTAGAGCAAGCGGATAAATATCGGTGGAACTTTTCTTACGGTAAGCTTTCGAGAGATACGAAAATCCCCATTAATGCGACGCGGGTTTATGAACTCGATAACAGCAAGGACGGAACCCTTGCGGTCCCGTTACCTGCGGGGACCGTTCGTACCATGTCGCAAACCGAGGCGGGTCTTAATATTTTTATCGGTGAAGACGCAATTTCTAACATGCCTGTGGGGCGTCCTGTAGAGATTGAAGTTGGAGAGAGCTTTCTTGTTACCGCGGAGTTTGTTCAAATCAAATCGAGCGGCGATAAGGTTGAGGTGCAGGTTTATGTCAATAATGCGACCAATAGGGAGGTTACGGCGGAATTTGATTTTAACCTATTCAACGATGTGAAAATTCTAGGACGAAACCGCAATTCCTTTGAAAAGGACGGCCGGATATATACAATCACTGTGCCCGCCGAAGAAAGATTGAGTTTTTCCTTTAAAGCAGAGTGATTTTAGCTGCCGCCGAAAAAATCAGTCAGCTTCAAGAAAATTAGCTCTCACCGCCCAAAAGTAACGCAAATATAACATTCACATGCTCTACTCTTGAAAGCCCTGCCAGACAGGGCAATATGGGGCGAACTGATTTGCAGCGGCATCCTGCCGTTTGGCTCTAAGGATAATGAGAGATATGATGATGCAAGATCCACAAGATACACTGATGAACCTCGTGCCGATGGTTGTTGAGCAAACCTCACGCGGTGAGCGGGCGTTTGATATTTTCTCGCGCCTTCTGAAAGACCGCATCATCTTTCTAACAGGTGTTGTCGAAGACGGCATGGCCGCTTTGATTACATCGCAGCTTTTGTTCCTAGAGAGCGAAAACCCGAAAAAAGAAATCAGCATGTACATTAACTCACCGGGCGGCGTGGTGACGGCTGGCATGGCGATTTATGACACGATGCAATATATTAAATGCCCAGTTTCAACGGTTTGTATCGGTCAGGCTTGCTCTATGGGCTCATTGCTTTTGGCTGCTGGCGAGCCAGATATGCGCGTCGCACTGCCAAATGCGCGCGTCATGGTGCATCAACCCTCAGGCGGTTTCCGCGGGCAGG
>CAYWSI010000240.1:0-2664 GCA_964460585.1 uncultured Algimonas sp. | reverse complement strand
TTATCCTTTACACAACGCTCAGATGTCGAAACGCCTCTCGACGCCGCCTAACGTCTGAAATGAGCGGCCTTTGAGGCTGAGCTGAGGCTCGGCGTAGCCGAACGAAGCACAGGGTCAAAGGTCCGTTCCATTGATTTGTTAGGCGGCGCTCGGATCAGCGCCTACCGGTAGAGTAGCCCGCATCGAAGTTGAAGCACATTTCGACGAAGTGATAGTGATTTCAAAATGTTGATCGCCGACTACGATATGGAGAGCCAACGCCTAGAGAAGCGAATGCCCTACCCCACCCATTAACCCAAAACCTGCGCAGAAAGAGCACAAATAGAGACGAAGGCATGGGCGAATTTGGCCTCGAAGCGAAGATAGACAATCAAGGCTTCGTTACACTACAGCCGAAAAGCTGGTACGCACGACGGAGCGAGGCGCAACACAGTCAATGTGGTCCCGGCGTTTTCTGGACTCAGTCAATATGCAAAAGCGATCTATGAAACCGGGAAATCAACACGCCCGCGAGGAGTAATTGGAAGCCAAGCGACAGAGGAACATCAATTCGCACCGACGAGAACCAGCTCCATCATCTCTCGCCAAGAGTGAATCGCCCAGGAAGAGAAAACCCAAAAGCTGCTCAGCTACTGAGGAACAACCAAACTTATGCAACCCAAAGTCAGTTGCTGGTGCAAAAAGATGTTCGCCTCGGGTTTGGAAGAGAATTTACAAGTGCCGCCTAACGTCTGAAATCACCGGAACTTGAGCTGAGCCGAGGACTGGCGTAGCCAGCCGCAGGATCAGGTCAAGTTTCCGAGTGCATTGATTTGTTAGGCGGCGTGAAGTTCCGCCTTGCAAAGCAGACAAGTTAGCGCTGTCTGACTCGCAAAACGAGGTAGCCCAGCGTGATTGCGTTACCCCACCCCAACTAGTATCTGCACCGCGCACGAAATTTTGCAAAACCGAGTTCAGATGGCAAGCTAAGACAATCGTACACAAACGAGAAAGAAATGATGAAATCTCGCATCAGTGAGGTAATCGCAATTATCGGATTTCTGATACTGAGCGGTTGTGCTGACAATTGGCCACCCAGTCAAGCAGAGCTGTCCACACATCTCGAAGAAAACAAAGAACAGTTCAATCGACTAGTAATGAAACTGGGAGAGTCTGAGTACGCGATGGTGGTGACTGGCGGAATGAGAGGCATACCAACGCCGAATGACTCAAATAACGTAACAGCGAAGAAGACCTTAGAATCCATGGGCGAGACCGTGGGAGACGATTCAGAATGGTCTGAGCTTTTCGCACAGACAAAAATGTTCGCAATTCGCTTTGACTCTGGCGTTTATGAAATTGATTTGCCTAGTCGGTTGGATTTCGAAGACCGATCAGTTACGGCCATCTTCGTAAAAGGAGCACCAAAAGAGCAGCACGAATGTGAACAGTCGCACGAGAGACTGCCTTGCGGAAAGTGCTACTCAACGGTGGACGAATCGTGGGGAGTCGAATACTACTGGACGGATAGATCAATCATTTACGACTTAGCTGAGCAAACGGAATCGGGTCTGCTTGATCAGGCAGATTATGATTCAGCAGTTGATAACGCAATGCATCAATGCAAAAAGAGCGGATACCTGACTATCGGCTACAGTTATGTAGAATAAAGGCTGAGCGTCCGGCAACTACCTCGCGACGCCGCCTAACGTCTGAGATAACCGGCATTTGAGGCTGGACTGAGGCTTGGCGTAGCCAAACGAAGACCAGGGTCAAATGTCCGAGTTCATCGATTTGTTAGGCGGCGTGTAGTTCCGCCTCGCAAAGTAAAGCGTAGAAGCCCTTCCAGAGCGCCACCGTCCAGCCTGACTAGCTATACCGCGCCCGCTCTCGCATCAAGAGGAACAACGGTAGACCGAAAGAGGGACCAACCAAGTACGTACCGAGCATCGGAAGTGTTAGACCACCCATATTCATTCGCCGACCTTCGCTACGCATGAAAGCAAGAAGAACGACAGCCGTAATCAATACGTCGAGCCAGGCCATACCGGACAACCCATTTACTGAAATGTCGTTCCAAAGTGACTCGAAACTAAACCTATCCTGCGCCAAGACCCATCGGACTAAAGCCACATAAGGTAAAACAAGACCCAATACACACATCAACGCATAGAACCGAATCACTCTGCCACCTCATTGGCTAATCGGGACGACGAGTTTAACCTGCTGAGAGCAAGGATTCTCAGCGTGGATGTTCAAACACGGAGTTTGTATGGAGAAGAAAGCGTTCCCAAAGGCCTACTGGCACCGACTAGCCAGAGACGGATGCGTAGGCATCGAAGCACGAGTATGTTTGATAGATAGACGATCGGTCACCGCTATGTTGCGCTTGGGCAAGAACAGCCGAACGGACATTCACCCTGCCCCTTACGATATTCATGTTCTCTGTATCGATGGATCAGGCTTCGCCACTTCAGCAGGGGAAGTTGTTGAGCAACATTCGGGTGAATCCGTGCTGTGGCCAAAGAACGAAGACCACAACATCTACACTGAGAGTTCCGAGATGACGGCCATCATGCTAGAGCATGTTCACCAGCTGCAAAAATAGCCTGACTTTGGATGATTCTATCGACGCCGCCTAACGTTTGAGATAACCGGCGTTTGATGCGGGACTGAGGCTTGGCG
>CAYWSI010000239.1:0-2720 GCA_964460585.1 uncultured Algimonas sp. | reverse complement strand
GTTCAATGATGGTTCTGTCAATCTGATGCAGGGCACTATGCAAGTCACCAATCTTGCCACTAACGAAATCGAGATTTTTCCGTGGACTGCCAATGTCGATCCGACCGACCTGAACAACATTCAGTCGTTTCAAACGCTGGTGCTTGAGCCCGGTGACTACCTCCTTGAACTTGCACTGAGTCAAGGTATTCACTCCTACTCCGGTTCTGCTTTGCACAATGTATCGGACGGTGATACAGAAACGGCAGATATGACCATTCGTCCTGTAATTGGTCAAACACTTGTTGACGTCAACACGATTGCAGAGCTGATTGACTTTCGCTTCAGCTTCTCGGCTGCCGAGATCAACACTGCCAATCTAACTGCTCCGTCTGTCGGTATTAGCATCAACGGTGGCAATGAGCAGATCTTCCTGCTCAACACAACGACAGGCCTGACTGAACACATGCTGTTGAATCTTGTGCCGGGTCAATATGATATCTCCCTGCGCTTACTGGACAACGGCATACAGGTAGGTAAGTCTATTGCGGCACAAGAAAGCAGTGTCACGGTTGCCCAGGGCCTTGACGTCAGTTTGGATGTCATCCCGCTGCATGGTGAATTCGCGATGGACCTGACTGCTGAGGGAGGCGATGCAACCATAGATCTTCGGTTCCCGGTTGAAGTTGTTGAAGAGGTAGGTGGTATCAGTAACCTCGACGCTATCTTCAGAGTGGCAGGACCTGACTACCCATTGTATGAAACTCCGCTGGCAGCTACCGCTATTGCTCAAGGGTATGGCACGTCGGTGGTATTGCCAAATGTGTTCTTTGGTGAGATGACGTTCGAGATGACGTTCTCTGACAAGACCGACAATAGCGAGATCGGTTACTGCATTACAACGACCGACCTGAGTAGCACCAGCGCGTCTCTCACTTGCGATATGACCCTGCGACGCCGACAAGTCGCCTCTGGCAGTTTGCTGTCAACACTCGGCATCAATGTTCGTGGCCTGGATGGCGTACCGGTTGCTGGAGCAGTAATCAGTATTGCCGGTGAGGAAGTGGCTATAACCAATTCGGCTGCGTTCTCAACGCCAGGCTACAGCAAGGTATTTATTCCTTCGGGCACTCATTCGATAAAGGCCCAGTTTGGTGTTGCTTCCGGTGAAATCGAGTTTGTGTCACAGCCACTGACTGTCAGTAACGTTGACATTGTCCTCAACACAATAGACACCGATGGTGACGGTATTGAGGACAACCTGGATGCTTGTCCGGATGAGCCCGCAACAACCGCGACTGGATGTCCGATTCTCGATACGGTGAGTGACCTGCTTCTCGGTACCTTCGATACCAGCGATAGGGTCGCTGTACTGTTGAGTAACGGGACCGAAGAGCCAACTCTGATCGAGCAGAATGTTACGGGAGGTAACCAACAATTCGTTGAGACTGCTGACGTGAACGGCGACGGTCTGGATGACGCCATTGTCCTGGATCAAAATACGGGCATCGTCCGCGTTGCATATGCGCCATTTACACCGAACGGTGTGCAATTGGTTGTCGTTGCAGACAAGTCAGATGCTCCCGGCAGGGACATCATCGCGGCTGACGTGAACAATGATGATGTTTTCGATCTTCTCATACCCGGCAACGCTGAACACGCCGTTTTCCTCGGCAACGGCGATGGTTCTTTCGGGCCGGAACTTCCTTTTGCCGCTGCGACAATCGACAATCGCTCTCTCGCGGTTGCAGATTTTGATGGTGATGGCAATATCGATGTCACCTTTAGCAGCAACGCGGGTGCCGGTGCCACGCCGATTCACTTTGGCAATGGAACAGGGGATTTCTCTAACGCAGAAGTTGTGACTTATCCGAATACCGGAACGTTTCACGTCAGGGCGGGTGATGCCGATGGAGACGGGGATACCGATATCCTGATGGCAGGATATACCTATGGGCTCCGAGTGATTACCAATGACGGCAGCCGTACCCCCCCGGTAGGCAATGCCCAGTTTGCGTCAGAGAGATTTCTCTTCGCGTACGACTACAACGATGATGGTGCAGATGACATCATGATGACGAACGATACAACGCTTGGACTCTTCATTCGCATGAATGACGGTACAGGCAACTTTGGAGATGCAACACTTATTGGAGACCTTCCGGGTGTCGTCACCAGGGGAGTCCCGCTGGATTTCAACGCCGATGGAAATATGGATATCGCCGTGGTCAGCCATGTCGGCACCGACGTGACAGTCGTGTACGGCAATGGAGACGGCACGTTCGGTTCACAGGAGTCATTTGTCAGTGTCTCCTCAAGCAACGATCTCGCCTCTGGTAGATTTGACTGATCATCAGATGATACATCGGGTGCTCGCTATGCGGGCACCCGTTCTATCTCTCTCACCCTATTTTTCCTGATCGCCCTAAAACACCGGTGTTGGATTCTCCATGTTCGTGGCGCACCATCGGTTATTCGTATCGCAGCTGTGCGATTTTCATAGCCCTAGCAATGGATTATATTGGCTGCGGGATGCAAGCAGCATTATATAGATAGGCTTTCAATCTGGTTCAAGGGCTTCCAAACGTCGTGATGCATTCTGATGAAATTGTTCTATTGCAGTGTTGAACTCATTGTCTATTGAATTCCTACTGGTCTGCCAGAAACTTTGCATCATGCCAAACGTCCCAGATAAATAACGAGCCTCGCCGCGATAGCCAGGGTAATCCGAGAAAATACAC
>CAYWSI010000238.1:0-2724 GCA_964460585.1 uncultured Algimonas sp. | reverse complement strand
ATGTCGATGAATTGAATAAGCATCTCGTTATCGACGGAATTTCCGCCGAAGAAATAGAGATTCTTTATGCGCAGCTCTCCGACATGGGCATATCCGTCCATGATCAGCGTGATGAGGAAACGCTTGGGCCGAAAACCCTCGCACGGACCACGACAACTGCGGTCAAAGGCGGGAACTCCAAGGAAGAGCTAGACCGCACTGATGATCCCGTCCGGATGTACTTACGCGAAATGGGGGTTGTTGAACTTCTTTCCCGCGAAGGTGAAATCGCGATTGCGAAACGGATTGAGGCGGGCCGCGACACAATGATTAAAGGTCTGTGCGAAAGCGCGCTGACATTTGAAGCGATCATGGTGTGGCGCGAGGAATTAGCCGAAGGTGAAATTCTCCTGCGCGATATCATTGATTTGGACGGCACTTATAACCGCTCCATTGGTAATATTCAGGAAGACCGCTCGGCTCTAGCTGTTCGCCGCGAAAAGATTGAAAAAGGCGAGCTTGAAAAAGAAGAAGGCGATTTGGAATCTCTTGCGGAAGAGCGCCGCACTAAACTTCCCGAGCGCACCTATAAGCCCGGTGAAAAGCCCATCGAAGATGACGATGAGGATGAAGATGATAAGACAAATCTCAGCATGGCCGGCATGGAAGCCGCGCTGCGCGATGATATCATGGAAAAGCTGGACCGGATTTCTGAAAATTTTGGACGGTTCCAGAAACTCCAGCAAATGCTCATTCGGGCGCGTCTCTCTGGCAAAAAAATGCGCAAGCCGCAGGCCGAAGAATATGATGCGATTCAAGAGCAAATCATCGTTGAGATTAAAGACCTACAGCTCAATAATGCGCGTATCGAAGCGCTGATTGATCAGCTCTATACGATTAATCGCCGCTTTATCTCCCTCGAAGGTAAATTGATGCGCCTCGCGGACGGTAATGGCGTGCCGCGCTCTGATTTCCTTGAAGTCTATCTGGGCAGCGAACTTAATCCGACATGGACGGAAGATCTCGAAGGTCGTTCCGAAGCTTGGGATCGTTTCCTACAGCGGGAGCGCCGTTCAATCGATAAAATCCGCACAGAGATTGGCGGATTGGCCCAAGAGACAGGCGTGCCTGTCGATGAGTTCCGCCGCATCGTCCAAAAAGTACAAAAAGGTGAGCGCGAAGCGCGTCAGGCGAAAAAGGAAATGGTTGAAGCCAATCTGCGCCTCGTGATTTCCATTGCGAAGAAATATACAAATCGCGGGCTGCAATTCCTTGACCTCATTCAAGAGGGTAATATTGGCCTCATGAAAGCGGTTGATAAATTTGAATATCGCCGCGGCTATAAATTCTCGACCTATGCGACGTGGTGGATCAGGCAGGCTATTACGCGCTCCATTGCGGACCAAGCGCGGACCATTCGTATTCCAGTCCATATGATTGAGACGATCAATAAAATCGTACGGACCTCCCGACAAATTCTTCATGAAATTGGCCGTGAGCCTACACCAGAAGAATTGGCTGCGAAGCTCTCCATGCCGCTTGAAAAAGTGCGTAAGGTTATGAAAATCGCCAAAGAGCCAATTTCTCTGGAGACGCCAATTGGCGACGAAGAAGATAGCCAGCTCGGTGACTTTATCGAAGATAGTAATGCTATCCTCCCGATTGAGGCGGCGATTCAGTCGAACCTGCGCGAGACAACAACGCGCGTGTTAGCGTCGCTTACCCCGCGCGAAGAACGCGTGTTGCGTATGCGTTTTGGTATCGGGATGAATACGGACCATACGCTCGAAGAAGTTGGTCAGCAATTCTCAGTGACCCGCGAACGTATCCGCCAGATCGAAGCGAAAGCGCTGCGGAAGCTAAAACATCCCTCAAGGTCACGGAAGCTGCGGAGCTTCTTGGATCAGTAATTATAAAGCCGTCCTGTGCATTGTGATTGACCGAGTTTTAGCTGTCAGGTGAAAAAAGAAGAGGCTGCCTAAAGCTCTTTCCGAGAATTTTACGCTTCTGTCTCAGCTTTTGCTTTTTTACGTCGACGCCAGACCCTACAGCCAAAGAAGAATCCTGGAACAATTAGAAGTAACCACGGCAGGACGGCCGCGAGCATTCGAATAAAGGTGGCTAAACTCGCAGATAAAATGCCAACAAAATCCTTCAAAGCCTTACCTATTGGCGAAAGGGATGAGCGGCTAATAGCGGCTCTCTCGCTACTATAATCTATGTTCACGACTGACATGGACACGCGTGAGCGTAAGGCTTTTAAGTTTGCTGTTGCGCTTTCAATTTCGGCCTGCACGCGGGCCAGTTCGCGTTCCAACGCTAGAAGGTCTGGAAGTTTTGCATCGCGTGTGGCGAGCAAAGCTTCCAAACGTGTGCGTAATGTCCGTTTTGCTTTCAAGCGTGCATCCGTGTCTAAAATAGCACGGGTTAAATCTTCAACGGAGGTGTTTTCACTTTCAATCCGTCCCTTAACGTTCGCGATGTCTGCTCTCATATCGGCGACGAAGCCTTCCAGCCATTTTGGGTCAGCCCGTAAAGACAGGTTCGCGCGTATATCTTCATCGGAATAGCTATTTGCACTGGAGCCTGTGATTTGGCATTTATTCGGCCCTGCATTTCGGCAGGTTTGCATGTGCTTATCCGCAGTTGATTTCACAGCGGTTGAGGGCATAACGAGGCCGTAGCCACAGCGATAGGCGAGATAGATGCCAGCGGGGTTGGTGCCTTTATTTTCGGCAACAGCTA
>CAYWSI010000237.1:0-2726 GCA_964460585.1 uncultured Algimonas sp. | reverse complement strand
CGAAATGGACGAAAGCCGCAGGCGCGGTTATGATTGCCGACGGCACACAAGCTGCCGTCCACATGGATATTGATGTCGTTGATCTGGGCGTGGACCTGTTTTGCATGACGGGGCATAAGCTCTATGGCCCAACGGCCATTGGTGCGCTTTACGGCACCTCAAAAATATTAGAGCGGATGCAGCCCTTTAATGGCGGCGGCGAGATGATTTCTGACGTGTTTGAAGACCGCGTGACCTATAATGATGTACCGTATAAATTCGAAGCGGGTACGCCGCCCATCCTCGAAGCCATAGGCCTCGGTGCGGCGATTGATTGGATTAGTCAATTCGACGCCGAAGATATTCACCAACATGAAATGGCGCTATATCACGCCGCGCGGGATGGTCTGGCGGATTTGAACTCTGTCAGGATTATTGGCACCACGCCCGATAAAGGGCCAGTGCTTTCTTTTAATTTGGAAGGCGCCCACGCCCATGATGTCGCGCAAATCCTCGACAAATATGGTGTGGCGGTGAGGGCAGGTCAGCATTGTACGCAACCCCTCATGGACCGCTTTGGTATTCACTCCACCGCCCGCGCGAGTTTCGGGATTTACAATACATTAGATGAGGCCGAGAGTTTCGTCGCAGCGGTCCGCAAAGCTGCGCTCTTTCTATCTTAAGGAAAAGGGCCTATATTTAGGACATGGAAAACACGATGACAGATCGACAAAGGCAAGCCGAGGCTTTGGCCAACTCGCAAATTCCGGGACTGACCCCTGAGAATGCGGCGGGGGAGGTTAAGGAAAGCGTACCTGAAAAGCGCGATTTCTTGGATGTCTCTGGCGCGCCAGTCGAGCCGCCGACAGAGGAAGAGCTCGAGCGGATTACCAATGATGTGATAGGGCAGCTGAAATCTGTCTATGACCCAGAAATACCCACTGATATCTATGAGTTAGGGCTAATTTATAAGGTAGAATTGGAAGATGACCGTCTGCTGAAAGTCACCATGACGCTCACCGCTCCGGGCTGTCCTGTGGCGGGCGAGATGCCCGAATGGGTGCGCGAAGCCTGCGAAGTCGTCGCCGGCGTGCGCCGTGTCGAGGTTGAGATGACTTTTGACCCGCCGTGGACACCAGATCGCATGAGTGATGAAGCCCGTTTAGAATTGAATATGTTATGAGTATTGCCACAAAAACTCGGCGTCCGCGCCCTAAACTCGTCACCCTAACGGAGGCTGCGGCCACGCGCGTGGCTGAAATTCTTGCAGAACGCGGCGAAGGTTACTTACGCGTAGGCGTTAAAAATGGCGGCTGTGCGGGGATGGAATATCTGATGGACTATGTCGCAAAGCCCGAAAAATTTGACGAAGTCGTCGAAGATAAAGGCGTGCAAATCGTGGTCGACGCAAAGGCCGTCTTATTCTTGCTCGGCTCTGTGGTTGATTATGAAGTCGATATCCTCGCGTCCAAATTCACCTTCAAAAACCCTAACCAAACGGATGCCTGTGGCTGCGGGGAAAGTGTGACGATTATTCCGGCGATTGACGCTTAGGATATTCCTCAAATTTATCCGGCGGATTAACGCGTTTCTGACATTTCCGCGTTAAGCGTCTCTTATGAGAGACTATTTCGCACGCTTGGCCGCGGTAAATCTCGTGGTGACAGTCCTTTGTTTGGCGGCCGCTTATTTTTTAGAAATTTCGAATGGGATGCTGTTTGGCGCATTACTGGGACTGTTCTGTTTACGCTTCGTGCTGGGCAAGTCAAAGGCCGAGCGGATGCGCGTCTGGAAACTGCGTCATAAGGTATTCCAGAAAGAGAAACGTTTGAAATGGATATCCATTCTTGTGAATTTTATGGCACCGATTTGGGTCGGCGCCACAGCCTATGCAGTCTTCTCTTATAGTCCAAATAATTCACTAATTTGGTTTCTGGGCGCCAATCATCTCGGGGCCCTTATAATGAATTGGATTATGTTACCGCGCGTAGAGCGCGTCATCGGAGATACGTTTGACTAGCTAATTCTCGCGGAAGAATTCAAACGCGTCATCGAGGTTTGACTGCATAGGAGGTATTGGTAGCCTAACCTTCAAGCAAACCCGCAGGTTGCGCAGCCGCGAGCATAGCGGCTTGTAATTTTTCAAAGGCGCGGGCCTCGATTTGGCGAATACGCTCACGCGACACGCTGTAGATTTTCGCCAATTCTTCCAGAGTCATCGGCTTTTCAGCCAAACGTCGCCGCGTGATTATATCTTGCTCGCGCTCATTCAGATCTGCCATGGCATCTCTGAGCAAATCCATGCGGGCATCATGTTCTTGTGCTTCTCCAAGGATTTCCTCTTGTGAGTCTGAATCGTCAGTCAGCCAATCTTGCCATTGCGCGGCGCCATCTTCGCCGCCAATCGTGACATTCAGAGAGCTATCGCCGCCGCCTGACATACGGCGGTTCATAGAAGTGACTTCCGTTTCTTTGACGCCTAAATCCGTCGCAATTTTTTTGAGATGTTCGGGTTTCAGATCGCCATCTTCAAGGGCTTTCATTTCGCCTTTCATACGGCGTAAGTTGAAAAATAGCTTCTTCTGCGCAGCCGTCGTTCCCATTTTAACAAGGGACCAAGACCGCAGGACATATTCCTGTATGGCCGCCCGTATCCACCACATTGCATAGGTCGAAACGCGAAAGCCCTTATCAGGGTCAAATTTCTTCACCGCTTGCATGAGGCCGACATTGCCTTCGGAGATGAT
>CAYWSI010000236.1:0-2744 GCA_964460585.1 uncultured Algimonas sp. | reverse complement strand
TGAAATCAATGCCAACCGTCGTGGCCAAAAGCGCGAGGCCGACGCCTACAGCGCCGGCAATCTTTTTATTCTTGGGGTCCATATCCTTATCAAGAAAGATGAGCGCCAAGAGAGGTAGAAAGGCGATAATTGTAATAATCGCGCCGAGTTGGTTTTGGACAAAAAATTTGAAAGGCTCTGACCGCGTTGCCGGGTCGTGGCGATTGGATTTCTTCCAGAGAATGCTGCCTAATATCGCGAAGACAGCGATAACAACCAAGAGCCCGATAAGGAGGACCAAACCGCCGCTATCAAATGTATTTTTCTTGAGCGCAACAATCGCGGCAATCTCTGTCGCGATGGCCACAAACCAAGAGCCGCCCGCCATCAGGCGTAGTTTTTTTGCTTTGGATTTTTGGTCATTGCTTGCCTGCCACGCTTGGGTGACATCAATCTCTGTCTCGGCTTCACCCGCTTTTTCAGTATCGCTCATTTTTAGTCCCTCACTTTGTCGAAGCCCGCAGCCTCGCTTGAAAGTTAATCAACCCCGCTTGTAAGTAACATGAACGAGTGGGCATGTCAGCGCTATTTCTTTACTTGGGATGGAGGGAGACGGTAAGGGGGTTAATAATAGTCTGGAGAGTATTATGACCTCATTTTTCAAACTTGCCGCCCCATTGATTGCGGTTGGCCTCTTGGGAGCGTGCTCGGACGCAGTTGATGTGAAACCAGTCGACGTCGCGGCGCTGCATGACCGCATACTGACGCTTGATACGCATATTGATATTCCGCTGACCTATATGACAGAGATTGACCCCTCGGGGCCCACAGATTTGCAAGTAGACCTACCCAAATTGTCGGCAGGGAAGCTCGATAGCGGCTTTTGGATTGTCTACACGCCGCAAGCCGACCTCACGCCCAGCGCTTATGACGCCGCCTATGACATCGCCAAAACCCGCATTGATGCGATAGGCGCCTTGGTTACAACCCATGCTAGCCATTTTGAACTGGCCAAAACAGCCGCCGATGTCAGGCGCATTCAGCAGGCCGGAAAATATGCCGTGCTGATAGGGATGGAAAATGCCTATCCGATTGGGGCGGGCAAGAGTTTTAAACTCTCCGATAAAACCATTGACCAAAACCAAATTGTAGAAGAGCTCGCCGAGATAGGTGTGCGCTATGTCGGTCTGACACATTTCGGGCATAATCAATTCGGCGATAGCTCGAATTTAAATTTCCAGCGCGATAATGGCCCGAGGTGGAATGGGTTGTCTCCGTCGGGCCGCGCGCTTGTGGACCAATTAAATAAAGCGGGCATCATGGTGGATGTGTCGCATATAGGCAAAGAGACGATGATGCAGGCGGCGGACCTTTCGCGTGCTCCTATTATCGCCTCACATTCCGGCGTGAAAGCTGTGGCCGATACGGCGCGCAATTTGGATGATGAGCAGCTCCGTAAAATCGCCGAAGTGAACGGTGTTGCGCAAATGGTCGCGCTTGGCTCTTATGTGAAACTGCCGACAGCCGAGCAACAAGCTGCGCGCGATGCGCTAGATGAGGAATTTGGCGACCGCGCAAGCTGGGACCAGGCCAAACGCGATCTGTACGGCGAAAGACGCGCGAAGATAACCGCTATGGCGGCCGAAGCCTCCGTCTCCAATTTCGTGGATCATATCGACCATGCGGTGAAAATCGCCGGGATTGACCATGTCGGCATTGCGTCGGACTTTGATGGCGGCGGCGGCATTGTCGGGTGGAAGGATGCGTCGGAAACGCAGAATATTACGGCTGAGCTGGCGTCCCGCGGATATTCCGAAACGAACATCGGGAAAATCTGGGGCGGGAACCTGCTGCGCGTGATGGAAGCGGTTGAGGCGGAAGCGGGGAAGTAGGGGAGTATAGCGCATTCAGGCTTGGTTAATGGCAGGTTAATTAAGACCGTACCATGTGGACGCCGGGCAATAATCATTTTCTGGGTAATGCCCGGGTTTTTAATACGCTTCGTCCCATATTTTCTATCTCATTTAAATCAAACACACATCCGTTTCATGGATGTCAAACCTCAAGAGGGAGACTATTATGGCTGTTATGAAATCCGTACAAATTATGTCCGACAGCTCCAAATCATTTGAAGGCGCTATTCAAACTGCTGTTAACCGCATGTCGAAATCGGTAAAAAATATTCGATCTTGCTATGTCCAAGAACAATCCGTGACCATCAAGAATAATAAAATCGATAAATATCGCGTCAATTTAATGATTACATTTGAAGTTGGCGGCAAAGAAAAACCAAAGAAATCCAAATCCAAATCTAAGCCTAAAGTTATCTACACAGACGGCCCAACGGACGGCACGCCGGATGATTTGAAAGTCATTAAAGGCATTGGTCCAAAATTTGAAGGCGATCTCAATAGTAAAGGTATCTATTATTATCGCCAGATCGCCAATTGGACTGCGAAGGATGTGAAAATGGTCGAAGGTATCATCGACTCTATCCCGGGACGCATTCAGCGCGACGCATGGGTGAAGCAAGCGAAAAAGCTTAGCAAGTAAATAAGCTAAAATTGAGCTGGTGCCCTACGGGGCGCCAGCGTGTTCCTGCCGAGCTCATGAGCCGCGGATATTTACGAAACCGACATCGGGAAAATCTGAGGTGGGAATTTGCTTCGGGTGATGGAAGCGGTTGAGGCGGAAGCAGGGGAGTGGGGTATATCCCCATAGCCGACGTTAGCGTCTCGACTATTCAGGTCTGAGAATGGAGAGAA
>CAYWSI010000235.1:0-2746 GCA_964460585.1 uncultured Algimonas sp. | reverse complement strand
ATAATCCTGAGGTCGAGAGTTCAAGTCTCTCTCTCACTACCACGTCGCATTTTCCTCGAAAATTTTGGAATAATTTATATATCATGAGGGTGTTTTTATGCGCTCCCAATATAGGGGGCGACACGTTGGAAGACCCAAAACATGGCGACACTCGCGAAGACATAGACCGTGCAAACTTCAGCGTATTTTCGCCAATTTCCGCCGCGTTTTGTCAGTCCCCAAAGCACGAATAAAGCCAGAGCAATCACCGCAAATTGCCCAAGCTCAACACCAATGTTAAAGAGGAGGAGCGCCAAGAGTTCTGTGCCTTGCGGCAATCCTATATCGGCCAAGGCCCCCGCAAACCCAAATCCGTGGATGAGGCCAACGGCAAAGGCGATGAGGTAAGGCCGCTTCGCGCCTAATGTGTCGATGCTGCGCCGCTTCCGCAAAATTTCTACGCCAAGAAGAACAATTGATCCTGCGATGAGAATTTCGACGGGACGAGAGGGTAAGGTCACACCGCCAATGGCTGTTGCGGCGAGCGTAATCGAATGAGCAAGCGTAAAAGCGGTAGCGACACCCCAAACGCGCCGCCCGCCAACAAGCAAGCACAGCCCGATAACGAATAACAAATGATCCCACCCAAAAATTATGTGCTCGACGCCAATCCAGAGATAGGCTTTTGCAGGACTGGCTTGGGGACTGGAGAGAGACAGCGTGGGATCTACGGGTTTAAGCAATGCAGAGCGCGCGGGCCCATCGAGATAGGAAATTTCGACAAAGGCATCTGTCAGGGTATTTTCTAAACCAGGCAAAGACAGGGTGCCTTGACGTAAATTACAGGTGACCGTGAAGCGTTCGGCGACTGTGTCGCCGCTGCGGTCTAATCGTGGTTCGGTTTGCGCGCAGCCCTCTGGAAAGCTTGGCCGAATACGCAGGCGGCGACCCGATAAAACTGGTTGTTTCCAAACGACAGTAAATGTGTTCGGGGCGGTTTCCGCCGCGCGTAAAAATGCCGGGCGAACTTCATGAGCGAATGACGCTGTTGCCACGCACCACAAACAGAGGGCGAGCAAAAACCGGATCACTTTTCAATCTCGACGCGGTATTTTTCAATGAGTTTTTTGAGTGCTGCCTCATTCTCGGCGCGTTTGGCTTCATCACGCCAGACGGCCTCGACCTCGGTTTGTATTTCGTCAAATTCAGGTAGATATTCAGAGGTGATATTCGTGAGCCGAATGAGGTGAACCCCAAAGGCAGAATTTATAGGGCCTTGCCAATCAGGCTTATCAGGCAGCGCGAAGAGGCTCTGCGCGAAAGCCGTTCCAAAATCTCTGCGGACAGCGGGCTGGGCGAGTTTTGTAAATCGGCGGCCGGCTATAAAGGCGTCGCCTTGGGCTTCCCAATCCTGCGGGACGCCCGCGCTTAATTGGGTTTCTGCTTCGGCCACTACAGTCTTAGCTCTGTTTTTAGGAGAGAGATAAATATGTTCAAAGCTCCGGGTTTCAGGTCGGATAAAATACGTAGGGTTCTCTTTAAACCAGGCCTGTAATTCGGCTTTTTCGGGCAGTTCAGGAACGGAGACATCCTCTATCATGAAGCGCATTTTCTGGGCGAGGCGCCGTCGTATAATTGTATCCTCTTCATCTAGGCCAAGGCGTTTGGCCTCGCGCATGAGGGCCTGCTCTTCTATATGGGCAAAGAGCAATCCATCTAAATCTGTTTCAGAGGGTTGGCGTTGGTTCTCGCTCGCAAAGATTTGGGCTTGCCGTTGAATTTCTGCTGGGTCCACAAATATGGTGTGGTCTGTTTTCACAACATGTTTTTGCCAAAGGGAATGCCCTGCGAAGAGCAGCCCGCCTAAGAGAACGAAATGTACGAAAGGCTCGCGTAACAGGTTTTTCATTTATTCAGAAGAGGTCCAAATTGGCGAGGACCAAGCGCGTTCTTTGATTGTCGTCGGTAAGTCAGGATGAAACTCCGATCCCGCTTTTAACGCGTCCCATGTTGACCAACGACAGGTCGGGTTTTCTAATACGCGCACATAATAGGCCGCGCTTTCGCCCGCAATGAAATTTGGATCCGTCCAGACGGCTTTTAACTCCGCATCGCCTGTTCCCGTAGACGGCGCGCAATTGGTTAAATCCACAGCCGCGCCATTATCTGGACAGCGGTGTGTTGTATCGTCTGGGACTGCGCCGTCAGAACAGGCCATGTCATATATGGCTTCTTTGGGTCCGTCTGCCGTGTTCCAAGATTTGATAATCTGAATGCGGTCCAGCGCCGCGCCGCGCGGATCGCGGGCCGCCCATGCGAGGAACCGCGGCGCGGCATTTAATTTCAGATTTCCGCCCATCGGCACGCCAGAGCGGTAGCCTTGCTCGGCTAGATTGGGGGAACTCAACATGTCCGAGCTCATATCGCCGCCAAAGAAACGCAGGCGAATACGGCTGCCTGAAGTGGCATAGGTCTCTCTTTGCCGCATGCCGTTGAAAATGGACTCGCGTGTATTTTCTTCTGCCCAGACCGCCGCATAGCCCGCCGCGCTCCATCTCGAAAACCAGTTTTCTGCATTGACGTCGCGTTCTACATCATCCCAGCTTTTGACGCCGCCGGGCGGCACCGAGCCGCGGCTTTCGGCGGTTCCGTCGACAACGCCGACTTTGGACCAATAATCTTTTTCATCATAAGCCCCGCCCGCGACATGGCTGTCGGAGCTGCCAATCAACCCAAAAGCATAAGGGTTGGTTCCCGTTGCCTCTTC
>CAYWSI010000234.1:0-2761 GCA_964460585.1 uncultured Algimonas sp. | reverse complement strand
ATCGGACATGTAAAGGAGGTGCTCCAGCAAATAGGTCCTGCCAATCGCGAGCCCCCGCATTGGGGCATTAAGTGCGATGGACTAGCTCGGCCAATCCGAGCGTCATGATGTGAGTTTGCGGGGTGGTGGAGTCCCAAAACGCAAAGTCGCGCGGCCTATAGGGGAGCTTTGCGAGATTGGCAAGTCAAGAGATGTGTTCCTTCCCTTGGTCTTTTGCCCCGTCTCAGTTTATAGCGGCAGTGATATTCTGGAAGGGAATTTAAAATGTTCAAACAATATGCAATCATCATCGGACTTGGACTGTCATTGGGCCTGACAGCTTGCGCGCAATCGACTGACGTGCAGTCAGCTGAACAAGCGAAACCAACGTCATCAGACGCCGCAAAATCAGGGGAACGTTCTGGGGAACGTAGAGGCCCTCGTGCGGGCCGTGAAGGTCGCACGCCGCCAGAAGCTGCTTATGCAGCCTGCGATAATCTTGCAGCTCAGAGTACCTGTACGGTAGAGACACCGCGCGGCACGCGGCAAGGTGTTTGCCGCATACGCGAAGGCAATGATCGGGCCGTTTGTATGCCAAGCCGCCCAGAGGGTGGCCGCCGTCCTGAAGGTCGGCGTCCGCGTCCGTCTGGTCAGTAGAGTCGGTGCTTTGAAGACGGTTAGATAATTTTAACCGCCTTCACGAAGACCTAGAGAAACAACAAAGAGCTATAGACATGACCATATCTGACTCTGTTCAAGACCTTATGCGGTTGCTCTCGCAAGTTATCTTTGCGGATGGGCATATTTTCCAATCTGAAATTGAAGCCTTTATTTCGGCGTCCCAACGGCTTGGCCTCACAGATGTGGACGGACAAATTTTATCGCCCCTTCAAATTCAAAACTGATTTGATGCCTATAGGCAGGAACTCAATAAACAGTCTTCGAAGGCACCCAAAGATGTTGAAATTACGCGTTTGATCCTGCGTTTGGCGGATTGGCCTAATAAAGAAGCCGTTGTTGAGGCCTTAGAGGCGATTAGCTTGTCTGATGATGAATTTCATAAAGAAGAAAAAAGGCTCATCTCCATTGTGCGTGCCTTTTGGCAATATGAAGGCTTGCCCGCTGATGGGGCAACGATTGCGAACTGAGCGCTCTAAGCGTGAGGTTTTTAAACCTATCCACATCCTCCGCAGCGGCGACTCGCTATTTCACTGACTTCCCCTTAAGCTAAGCCCATGCGGTTTGGTGAACATTTTCTGGAGGAGCTGAAGGCGCGGGTTCGCCCGTCTGACGTTGTTGGCCGCCATGTAAAACTGAAACGTCAGGGCCGAGAATTTGCCGGACTGTCACCATTCACAAATGAGAAGACGCCGAGCTTTTTCGTCAATGATGAAAAAGGCTTCTACCATTGTTTTTCCAGCGGCAAACATGGCGATTCCATTTCTTTTCTGATGGAAGTGGAAGGGCTCTCCTTCCCCGAAGCCGTTGAGGCGCTTGCGACCCTAGCAGGGATGGAGATGCCCAAGGCAGACCCACAGGCCGAGGCGCGGGCCGCTCGCAACAAAGAAACTGTCTCTTGGATGGAGCGTGCGCAGGAATTTTTCGAAAAGACCTTATATCGCGGAGAAGGGGAGGCTGCGCGCGACTATCTAAAAGGGCGCGGGATGAGCAAAACCGCGGCGAAGGCTTTCGGTATGGGCTTCGCCCCTGATAATTTCTCTGCCCTAAAGGATGAACTTATCGCTCAAGGCGCAAAACCAGAGCAGTTGATTGAAGCGGGGCTCTTGGTAGAACCCGAAGACCGCTCTCGCCAGCCTTGGGATAGGTTTCGTGACCGTATCATGTTTCCCATACATGATGGGCGCGGACGGCTTGTGGCCTTTGGCGGGCGGGCCATGGCGAAAGACGCCAAAGCCAAATATCTCAACAGCCCCGAAACGCCGATTTTTCAAAAAAGCAAATTGCTCTATAATTATCACCGTGCGCGGCGCGCCTTTTCTGACCCGCAAAATTCTGCGCGAGGGTTGATTGTCGCAGAAGGCTATATGGATGTCATCGCTTTGGCGCGGGCAGGTTTTACCCATGCCGTTGCGCCTATGGGAACGGCTTTGACGGAAGATCAGCTGGAGCTTCTTTGGCGGGTTGGCCCAGAACCCATCCTCTGTTTTGACGGAGATAAGGCGGGCGTACGCGCAGCATTCCGTTCGATTGAACGGGCCTTGCCCTTATTGCGTCCGGGGCAATCCATTCGCTTTGCTATGTTGCCAGACGGGCAAGACCCTGATGATCTTATCCGCGCATTAGGGCCACCCGCGATGCAGACAGTTTTGGATAATGCTGTGCCGCTGGTAGATATGCTCTGGCGGCGTGAAGTTGAGCGTGAATCCCTGAATACGCCCGAAGCCAAGGCGGGCCTAAAGTCGCGGCTTTATAAAGCGCTTGAAGAAATTCAAAACGGCGATGTCAAAACGCTTTATAAGACGGAGCTTTTGGCTCGGTTTGACGCACAATTCGGCTGGCAGGCAGGACGCCGCCGAAAAAATACCACTGGGGAGGCCAAGGCTAATAAAACGACCCAAATCGCCTCGGCAAAAAAACTCGCGTCAAATGCACGCATAGAAACAACCCTAATAGGGGCCATTTTAGAGTTTCCTGAGCTTTTAGAGCGTGTCGATGAGCGTTTATTCGAGCTTGATTTCACTCATCCTGCCTGCGCGACCATCCAGCGAGCTGTACTTGATTGGTGGAGACAGACGAAAGCGGTTGAAAAGACTCACCTTCT
>CAYWSI010000233.1:0-2778 GCA_964460585.1 uncultured Algimonas sp. | reverse complement strand
CTCGAGCCCATTTCTGGCCCCTGACCGACTGGCGCTTCATTAGCCCCGTGAGCTACTGGGATACCCAACACTTTGCGAGCTGGGTAGCGCCGGTCGAAGTTGTTTTGAGTGTAGCCGCGGCCAGAATTATCTGGAAGAAACACCAGGAAAAACTGATAAGAGGAACGGTGATGTTACTGCTGCTGTTTGAACTGATAGTTATAGGGAGCTGGATTGCATTTTTTTGAAGAACAACAGGAGTTTCAAGCTGATATTCATAGTCGTTTGTGTAATGATCAAAAAATAGTTTTCCATAACCATTAGTCTCAAGACTGGTAGAGGTAGTCCCATTGAGCCAATTAGCACATCCATACGTTCCAGTCATTCTTGCTGGCGGGTCCGGTACGCGTTTGTGGCCACTATCACGCGCTGATAATCCCAAGCAGTTTTTGGCACTAAGTGGCGAGCAATCGTTACTGCAATCGACGATTTCTCGGTTTGACGGAACTGCAGCAAGCGCACCCATAGTCGTCTGTTCGGAAGAACATCGATTTTTAACCGGCGAACAGCTTGGCTCAACTAGTTGCCCCACCGCTACCATAATGTTGGAACCTTGCGCCAGGAATACGACTCCAGCAATAGCCGTTGCTGCTTGGAGCGCCTTACACGACAATCCAGATGCTGTGTTGGTAGTGGTTCCCGCCGACCATGTCATTCCCGAAATCGAAAGCTTCCAGGAAATCATTTACAAAGCCGTTGCACTGGCAGAGCAAGATACCCTGGTTACCTTAGGTATCACGCCTACGGGACCTGAGATCGGCTATGGATACATTGTCGCAGGAGCCGCACTTGCCGACGACTCCGAAGGTTTCAAAGTGAAATCTTTTGTCGAAAAACCAGAAAAAGAGCGTGCCCACCGTTTGATCAATGACGACAATGCATACTGGAACTCAGGCATACTCATTTTCAAAGCATCCGTGTTTCTCGATACTTTGAGAGCGCTACAACCAGAGATGCACAATTACACCCATCAAGCGATAGACAAAGCGAAAGCAGATCTGGACTTCGTACGCCTGGATCGTGCCGCGTTTGAATCATGTGACAACATCTCGGTGGATTTTGCCATCATGGAACATGCGCAAAACGTGGTTGTCATGCCATTCACGTCCACTTGGTCAGATATTGGCAGTTGGGATGCGGTGCATAAATTAACCGATCAGGATGAACAAGGTAATGCTGGGGTCGGAGATGTACTTCACCACGACACAAAGGATACCTATTTACACTCGAGCTCACGATTGTTAGTCGCACTGGGCACACAAAAC
Source organism: uncultured Algimonas sp. (assembly GCA_964460585.1). Lineage (GTDB taxonomy): Bacteria > Pseudomonadota > Alphaproteobacteria > Caulobacterales > Maricaulaceae > Litorimonas. Next base: position 1,474 of record CAYWSI010000233.1, on the reverse strand, counting down.
ATTTCAGTGATTGAAACCGCTGATGCGGTGCTGGTTATTGATCATGCCAATGCACAGAGTATCAAGCAAGCCATTGAGCACCTCAAGGCCCAGGCACGCCCCGAACTCTCCAGACACACGACTTGCTACCGTCCCTGGGGGCATTATGAGAGCCTGCACCTTCACCCTCGATTTCAAGTAAAGCGTATCTATGTAAAGCCCGGTGCCAAATTGTCTCTACAAAAGCACTTTCATCGCTCTGAACATTGGGTAGTGGTAAAAGGCACGGCTGTGATTACCAATGGTGAAGAAGAAATATTGCTGACAGAAAATGAATCCACCTACATTCCGGTGGGTACCATCCATCGTCTTTACAATCCTGGCAAAATCCCTCTTGAGCTGATCGAAGTTCAATCTGGATCATATCTAGGCGAAGACGATATCGTCAGAGTGGGAGACGTATATGGTAGAGCCTGATAAGTTATGGGGTCTTCCGGCTTCCAGAAAGACTTACAAGTGCTGATTTAGAAGCGCTGTCGAGGTACTCTTGCATAAACGCATCTATACCTGCGTAAAATTTTTCCCGCTCGTGTTATCGATCTTGTTTTTGATTTGAGTGGGATTACTGCCGAGAAGTGCTCGTCTGACGACTGACGCACCTAGCCACCTAATCAAAAAAATTCAATCAGGTTTCCAGTTCTTTGGAGCGTTGTGTGTTTTCCCAATTCTTTGGTATCCAGACCGGCACTTCTTCCGGTGGTAAGGACTTGCCCCGAATCAAATCGGCTGCGCGCTCCGCGACCATCATCGATGGCGCGTTCAAATTGCCATTAGTTATCGTTGGAAAAATTGACGAATCAACGACACGAAGGTTCTTTGTACCGCGTACCTTACATTCGCTATCAAGCACAGCCATCAGATCATCGTCAGCACCTAGCTTCACCGAACAGGATGGGTGATAAGCGCTTTCAACATTCTCGATGACCCACTGATCTATGGCCTCATCTGTATCGATATTCATACCGGGCTGTATTTCATCGCCACGAAATCGTGCCAAAGACGATTGTTGCAATACTTCCCGCGTCAGTCGTATGCAATCACGCCAATCCTGTTTATCTTGCTCGTGTTGTAAATAATTGAATTGAATGGACGGTGCCTGCCGCGGATTACCGCTCTTGATTTTCAGATGCCCACGACTCTGTGGTTTGTTCGGGCCAACATGTACTTGAAACCCATCACCTGGAAACGCTGCCCGCCCGTCATAACGCATGGCACCGGGCAGAAAATGGTACTGAATGTTCGGCCACTTCAACCCTGCCCTCGAACGGATGAAACCACAGGACTCGAAATGATTCGTCGCACCTAGTCCTTGTCTGGTAAGAACCCAACGCGCACCAATCATCCCTTTGCGCCACCAGTTCAGCTCTCGGTTGAGTGATACCGGTTGAGTGCATTCATACTGAAAATAAACTTCAAGGTGATCCTGCAGATTCGC
>CAYWSI010000232.1:0-2779 GCA_964460585.1 uncultured Algimonas sp. | reverse complement strand
TTTTTGGTTATTGAGCATAAAGTCAATAACGTCAAAGCCTAAGTTTAACTTCTCACCATTTATTACGCCAATGGCTTGGATTGGGTTTGCCTAGCTAAGGCAATTTATAGCGGGTGCGAAACTGACTAAGCACAAAATGTCGAAATGCTTAGCCCTCTGCTGGCACGGTGCTTAAGCTATCATGTGCCTTATCAGACCCAAACAGGATAAGGCTATCTCCTGGAACGACGGGGTCAATTTCGGCCGCGAAACGCTCCGTCACGCCTGTGTTTCGCTTCACCGCTAAGATGGTCAAGCCTTCAAAATGCGCCGCCGCCTCGTGAAATGAAAGGCTGTCAGACGCAAAAAATTGGTGTTCGCTCACGCTTAAGTCGCCGCCAAAATGCAAGAGTCTTTGGTAATGGCGGCCACCTAAAAATGTGAATTTTTCTAGAAAGAACCGAATTATACCGCAGAAAAACCGGTCCACGGTTGAATTAAGCATGATGATGAAAAAGAAAAAAATCATGCCTATCATCCAAGCCAATTGTACTAAGATTGCACCCATATTCGCATCGGTCCGAATAAAAGAAATCATCAAGGTTGATAAAACAGACACAATGCCGAGATTGCCAAAAATCATCAGCCACGCGACGATCTTTCTCCGGATGGGGTAATTTACGATTAATTCCGCCTCGGTCGTCGTAAATCCTGTCCCTGTCAGGGCAGATATAGCCTGAAATCTCGCATTTTGTTCCGGCATACCAGTGAGCTTGAGCGCGACAGCGGCCAAGCGAATAAGAAAGAATGAGATTGCTAAAATTATAAGGAGCGAAAGAGCCGCAATCATTTTACTCACCTTTGCGAAGGGTCATGAGAGGTTTGGATAAAAATCAATTCTTATACAAATAACGGCAGCAAACAATGAGATTTGGGGAAATAGACTTAAACTTTGTGAATTGAGATGGTAGTCGGCCGGTGGAACTGACGCGATAGACGCCAAATTCACAGGCTAAATCAATCTCTAGATCAGTCTTCGCCTTGGTCTGGCTCCATGATTATTTTGCTCGTCTTATCACTTTTACTGCGCTTGCCTTCAGGCCAATCGCCCGTGTTCATATAGATAAGCTCTTTGGCAATATCGGCTACATTATCGCCCATGCGTTCGATGTTTTTCGCCATAAACATCACATGCATACATCCAGAAATATTCCGCAAGTCTTCCATCATATAGGTGAGCATTTCGCGGAAGAGCGCATTATGAGACGTATCGACAGTTTCGTCTTGCGCGCGCACCTTTAGGGCGAGTTCCGTATCCCGAGTTTTATAGGCCAGCATAATAGAAGCGACCATCTCTTGGACAATTTCACTCATACGGATGAGTGTCTCAATCGGCCCTGTATCGGCTGAAGCCTTTGTAATTGTGTTTGTGCGCTGCGCCATATTGCGCGTCAAATCGCCAATACGCTCCAAATGGCCCGCACTTTTTAGCGTAATCACAACTTTCCGAAGATCGCCCGCAAAGGGTTGGCGCAAAGCCAGAATTTTAATCGCAAGATCGTTCAGACTGGCCTCTATTTTATTGAGCTGCTTATCACCCTTCACAACCTGCTTAGCGAGTTCACGGTCTTCTTTGCGCAGAGCGCGGGTCGCCGATTTGAGCTGCTCAATAACAATGTCTCCCATTTCGAGAAACATGGATTCTAGACGTGACATATCCTCATCGAAGGAGGAAACGATATGATCATCACTCATCTGTTTATCCAATCCGGCCAGAAATATAATTCTGGGTGCGTTCTTGGGCAGGGTTTGTGAAGATAGCCTCTGTATCGCCGCTTTCTACGAGTTCTCCAAGATGGAAAAAGGCTGTCTGCTGGGAGACTCGCGCGGCCTGCTGCATAGAATGGGTCACAATAACAATCGTGTATTTTTCTTTCATGGAATCCATCAAATTTTCGATGATGGCTGTCGCAATTGGGTCAAGAGCCGAACAAGGTTCATCCATCAGGATTATCTGCGGATCAACAGCAATGGCACGCGCAATACACAGCCGTTGTTGCTGCCCTCCAGATAGGCTTGTACCCGGTTCATTTAAACGATCAGACACTTCATCATATAAACCCGCGCGGCGCAGGGAGGTAATCACGATGTCCTCAAGATGCTCTTTTGAGTCAGACAAGCTATGAATACGCGGACCATAGGCGACATTATCAAAGATTGATTTCGGAAAGGGGTTCGCCTTTTGAAAGACCATGCCGATACGCGAACGCAGGGCGACAACATCAACTTTTGAGTCGTAAATGTCTTGACCTGCAAATTTAATATCACCGCTAACACGGCAAGATTCGATCGTGTCATTCATCCGGTTGAAACATCTTAGGAATGTAGATTTCCCGCATCCTGACGGACCAATTAAGGCCGTGATTTGATTTTCGGGAATATCAAGGCTGACATTCTTGATGGCTTGTTTTTTTCCGTAAAACACATCAACGCCGCGCGCCGTCATAATGGGGGCTAGAGCCTCCGTCTGTGCTGTGTTCTCATCCGTCATAGTCTTTTCCATTTACCAGCGCCGCTCTAAACGTCGGCGCAGATATACAGCAAATAAATTCATTAATACGAGGAAAACAAGCAGCACCATGATTGCTGCGGAGGTGAGCTCCACAAATCCCTTTTCTGGACTATCGGCCCAAAGGAATATTTGCACGGGCAAGGATGTGGCGACGTCCGTCACGCCCTTTGGAATATCAACAATAAAGGCCACCATACCAATCATCAGCAAAGGCGCGGTTTCGCCAAG
>CAYWSI010000231.1:0-2855 GCA_964460585.1 uncultured Algimonas sp. | reverse complement strand
TCGCCCTGCAATCGACGACAAAATATATCAATGGCCATAGCGATATTATCGGCGGTTGTGTCGTCGCAAAATCAGCAGCTCATCTTGAACAGCTCGCATGGTGGGCCAATGCCGCCGGGGTCACGGCCAGCGCCTTTGATTGTCAGCAAACCTTGCGCGGCTTGCGCACCCTCGCTCTGCGGCTCGATGCGGCGGAGAAAAATGCACTTGCCATCGCCAAATATCTCGAAGCCCAAGACGCGGTTACGCAAGTCTATTATCCCGGCCTTGAAAGTGATGCAGGCTATGACCTCACGCGCAAGCAACAATCTGGCGCGGGCTCTATGCTTTCCTTTGAAGTCAAAGGCGGCCTCGAGGCTGCGACGCGCTTTTGCAACGCGCTCAATATTTTCGGGCTCGCTGCGAGTCTTGGCGGAGTCGAGAGTCTCATCTGCCTACCAGAGACAATGACCCATCGCGGCATGGACAAAAAAGCGCGCCGCGCAGCTGGTATTAGCGATAGTTTGCTTCGTGTATCTATTGGAATCGAAAGCGAAAGTGACCTTTTAGCTGATTTAGAGACAGGATTTTCTGAAATTAGCTAATTATGAGAATATTTTTCTCTAAAAATAGCTCTCATCCCGATTGTTCACGCAAATTTTTTGCTTGAGACATGGGGCTTGACTCGCTATCGGATGCCACGTTTAAGGAAAGCCATGCAACCGCATCAGAAAAACGAAGTCAAAGTGAAGGTCGCGGCGCGTCAACAGACGCTCCCGAATGATGTCACCCTTGTGGCCGGCGTCCTCCTTCTCGTGATTTTGTCAGTCGTCGTCCTGATTGGGCGGCCAGCGGGCATTATGTAAGGAAAACATTCCAAGCATAATTCACCCGCTTCCGAAAGGACGCGGGTTTTTTTATGCTTCGGAATTGGTTTGCAAAGTAAAACAATCGTTCTGGGAGAACGATTGTAAATGGAGAAGGCCACGGGAGTGGCGGAGTTAGGGTTTGAGTATGTCGAAGCGCAGTGATGCCATTGTTAAAGGACGCGACCGCGCTGCCGCGCGCGCCATGTTGCGCGCAACCGGCATGGATGATGAAAATTTCGAAGGCCCGATGATTGCCGTCTTTAATACATGGACCAATATGGGGCCGTGCAATATGGACCTCGACAAATTGGCTGTGCCCGTCCGCGCAGGTATTCGCGCCGCAGGCGGGACGCCGATTGATTTTAATTCCATCGCGGTTTCCGACGGCATCACTATGGGCAGCGAAGGCATGCGGGCCTCGCTCATGTCCCGCGAAGTCATCACAGATTCCATCGAACTCGCCGTCAAAGGCCATAGTCTTGACGGCGTAATTATTTTGGTCGCCTGCGATAAAACCATCCCAGCGGCAGGCATGGCTTTGGCGCGCATGAACATTCCCGGCGTTGTGCTTTACGGCGGCTCTATCATGCCCGGTAATCACAAGGGCAAAGACCTCTCCGTTCAAGATGTGTTTGAAGCTGTTGGGGCTTGCGCGGCGGGTATTATTGACGATGCCGAATTAAAAGAGATTGAAAAAGCTGCCTGCCCCGGTGCGGGCGCTTGCGGCGGGCAATTCACAGCCAACTCCATGGCCATGGCCATGACTTTCCTTGGCCTGTCCCCGATGGGCGCAAATGATGTACCTGCTATTAGCGAAGATAAAAATGCCAGCGCCTACCGCGCCGGGCAAATCGTCGTGGATTGCGTGAAAGAGAACCGCTTACCGCGTGAGATGATTACACGGCAATCGCTGATGAATGCAGCCATTGCGCTCTCGGCGACAGCCGCCTCGACCAATGCGATTTTACACCTGCTGGCGATTGCGACTGAAGCCGAAATCGACGGATTTGATATTGACGCCTTTGATACAATCTCTCGCAATACGCCCGTCATTGGCGATCTGAAACCCGGCGGGAAATATATGGCCTTTGACCTTTATGCCGCTGGCGGGTCGGGCCTCATCGGCAAACGTCTTGTCGATGCCGGCATGATTGATGACCAACTCACCGTGACGGGGCGCAGCCTGTTCGAAGAAATTCTCGATAGCTCAGAAACCGAAGGTCAAGTTGTGGTTCGCCGCTTTGACGACCCCGTAAAATCTCGCGGCGGTTACGGCATTCTTTACGGCGACCTCGCCCCCGAAGGCTGCGTCGTAAAACTCGCAGGTCACGGCGCGCTCTTCTTTGAAGGCACCGCCCGCGTCTTTGAAAGCGAAGAAGCCTGTTTCGAGGTTGTGCAAAATAACGGAATTAAAAAAGGCGACGTTGTGATTATCCGCAATGAAGGTCCAGCGGGCGGCCCCGGCATGCGCGAAATGCTAGGCGTGACGGCAGCCCTTGTTGGGCAAGACCTTGCCGATCATGTCGCCCTCATTACGGACGGACGTTTTTCTGGAGCCAGTTATGGCTTCGTCATCGGACATGTCGCCCCAGAAGCCGCCCATGGCGGACCGATTGCGCATATCCGGGATGGCGATAAAATCACCATCGACGTCGAAGCCCAGACTATCAATGTTGATGCCGACCTCTCAAAACGCGCCAAAGGCTGGACGCCGCCCAAACCGCGCTATCCAAACGGCGCTTACGCCAAATTCGCCAAGCTTGTTGGCAGTGCCTCTAAGGGCGCTGTGACCTCATTCCCATTTGACACCTAATTAGAAAACCAAGGACTCTTCCCCATGTCATCTCTCGATATTTATTACGATAAAGACTGCGACGTCTCGATCATCAAAGGCAAGAAAGTCGCCGTTTTGGGCTATGGCTCACAAGGCCGTGCCCATGCGCTGAACTTGAATGATAGCGGCGTCGATGTTGTTGTCGGTCTGCGCCCTGACAGTGCGACGAATAA
>CAYWSI010000230.1:0-2857 GCA_964460585.1 uncultured Algimonas sp. | reverse complement strand
TCCGACAAGGGAGAGCGTCGAGAAATCACGTCACGGAAGGGACGCGCGCAAGACAGCAGATAGGCGACATCGGTTGAACGAAAGCTGAATAGTCTCAAGTGTTTGATGACAAAGCGTTCATCTTTAAACCTTCCTTTGGGCCTTATAAGGCCATAATTCACTGCAACTGTTTGGTTTCTTTCCGACGTCAAACGGTTTAACGCGCTGTCATGTCAAAACTCATCAACCAGCCCAGCTATTCGACGCGGCCGACATTACGTGTCGACCTGCCGCAAATTCGTGCAAATTACGAAGCTCTAAAAGCCCGCGTCGGCGCAGCGAAAATTGGCGCCTCTGTCAAAGCTGATGCTTATGGTCTAGGCGCCGTTCCAGTGGCGAAAGCCTTATATGGTGCCGGTTGCCGTATTTTCTTTGTCGCAACAGCCGGCGAAGGAAAAATGCTTCGCGACGGGGTTGGACCTAATTCCGCAATCTATGTCCTTAACGGCCCCGCTCCGCGCGATAAGGGCGTATTGCTCGGCTCAAAGTTAAAGCCCGTCATCAATTCGCTCGAACAAGCTCGTTATTGGGCAAGTATTGCGCGCAGCGTAAATGAGCTACCCTATACCGCCATTCACATTGACACAGGCATGAACCGACTCGGACTGAGTTTTGAGGACGCAGTGGAACTTGGCCGCGATAAATCACTTTGGAAAGCGTTGAATCCAGAATGGGTCATGAGCCATCTCGCCTGCGCTTCGGATGCAAAGCACCCCATGAATAAGACGCAGCTTCAGCGCTTCCGCAAAGCCGCTGCACAGCTCCCCCTCACCCCGCTTTCGCTTGCGAATACAGCGGGGATCTACCTCGGCAAACCCTATCACTTCCAAATGGTTCGTCCCGGCATTGGACTTTACGGCGGCGTAGCAACGAATAAACCCGGACAAGAGGTCACCAAACCCGTCGCCACACTCCTCGCGCCCATCTTGCAAGTGCGTTATGTGAAAGCGGGAGAGCCATTAGGCTATAACGGCACTTATGTTGCGCCGCGAGATATGCGGATTGCCATTGTTGGCGCTGGCTATGCGGACGGCGTACCTGTCAATCAGAGCAATAAAGGCACGGCTATTCTCCATGATGAGGAAGTCAAAATCGTTGGCCGCGTCAGCATGGATCTCACAATCATTGACGCAACAGATGCCAAACTCTCTGTCGAAGTCGGCGGCGTTGTTGTCTTTCGCGGCAAGCACCTTGAGACCGAAGCCAATCAATCAGAGACAATCAATTACGAACTTCTCACCCGTCTCGGCCAGCGCTGCCGCCGCGATTATTGGAAACCCAAGAATAAAGACGAAGACGCGCCGAAAAAGGATTTTCGAAAGCGTTAGTTCACCGCGAGGCTAGGACATAGCCATTCGACTCGTCGCTCTCGTCCAATAGAAGATTAATCTTGATTTTCGCATACATCAAACTTCGGCTTGCTCTTAACTCCGGCGAGCCTCCCGCGCTGGGCCAATTGCTCAAGGTTACAATAAGCGTATCACTCTCCGGAATAAGCCGCATATGCTGCCCAAATATACCCTCAGCACCATAATAGCCGTTCTGGAATGTCCACCAAAGGTAGCCATATCCTTTATCATCATCGAACGGAATTTGCACCGCGGTCGCATCTTTAACCCAATTTTCAGGTACGGTTGAGCGGCCATTCAGCTTCGCGTCGTCCAACATAAATTGACCATATCGCGCAAAATCGCGAAGACGGGCTGCAATGCAGCATCCCCCGATTTCTACGCCATCTTCATTGAGCGCCCAAAGCGCATCCCCTTCCATCCCGTAAGGTTTCCAGATCTTCTCAGATAAATATTCCGAGACTGAGCGGCCAGTCGCCTTTCTCACAAGAATACCCGCTAGGTTCGCTTCTCCCGTATTATAATTAAACGTGTTACCTGGGGGAGCCACACGTTTCAGGCCGCTCATATAACTTATCGTCGAATCCCCTCCGTCTGGGGCTTTATGGATGATAAATTGCGCGACATCTGAGTTCGCTTTGTAAGTTTCAGTCCACCCCACCCCCGTCGACATCGTCAGGAGATGCTCAATTGTCACGCCGTCATAGGCTGTGCCCTTAAGTTCTGGAATATATTTCACCAACTCGCTATCCACACTGTCGATATATCCATCTTTGATGGCCATTCCGACTAAGGTAGAGGTAATCGACTTCGCGAGTGAGAAACCCGACCATTGCTTTTCCTGGTCAAAGCCACGCGAATATCCCTCAAAACGTATCTCACCTTTATGAAGAACAATCAGTCCTGCAATATGCTGTGTCTCGAAAAATGCCTCTAACTCACCCTCTTCAAACTCAAGTCTTTTCCCGACAGGCAGTGGCGACGCTATCTCACCCGCAGGGATAACAGCAACATCGCTATGTTTTTCCATCTGCGTAAAAGCGGCTTCACGCTTATCTTGCGGCCAAAACAGAACCCGATGATTATCAGGAATTGCCAAATATGTTTTGATCGTTTGGCAGCCGGATAGAATGAAAAGAGCGGCCATCATTGCCGCGAAGCGCAAGACGCGAAGCTCGGAGTTTTTGATAGTTTTCAGCATGACAAACTCTCAGGTTTTATCTGCGCCGTTTTTAAGATGAGACAGAAACAGATATCTCGAAACATTGCTAATCAAATTCGGGTCCCCGTCAAATTAATTGTCTGATAAACCATAGCGGCAAGTGATAGCGCTCACAGCCCCCGTTGAAACTATGGTTTCACCTCTAAAAAGTAGAATAATGTCAATTTTAGCTGTTTTCAGTCAAAAATGACAAAAAAAGAAGAAAATTCGTGCCAATATTGCCACACTTTAAAATAATTTTGCGCCC
>CAYWSI010000229.1:0-2910 GCA_964460585.1 uncultured Algimonas sp. | reverse complement strand
TGCAATTACAAAATATTTAAAAGCTGATTTCATGTTTAGCTCATTATCATGATTTTCCCGCAAGGGTAATGGCTATCATCATTTCCTGTTAAAGCAAACAATTGGGTGCCTAAATCAAAGAAGCGTGCCCCTCTGGAGGTGAGGATGGGATTCGAACCCACGTTAGGCTACAAACCTAAACACGCTTTCCAAGCGTGCGCCTTAAACCACTCGGCCACCTCACCTTAAGAGGCATTGACCTCGGTTTGACCCGAGGGGTTTGAGATAAGCGCACGCTTACCTTAAATGTCTGAGCCGCTATGCGGCTCGGGCGGTGCGTCTTAAACCACTCGGCCACCTCACCAGACAAGCGTAGGCTTATCTGATAAGGGGCGCGATATAGCGCACAGGGCTATCCGTGCAACCTTTTTCATCGGCGTGCTACATAGTTTCGGCCTTCGCATTTGATGGGCTGTCCAACTGTAACAATTCCTCACATCGGGGCGCGGCATCTGTTAACGCATACCAACATGTCCGAACCTTTCCACATTATTCCTGCGGCCTCTGAAACGCCGCTATTTCTCTTTGGTGATCATGCGTCGCGGCATATTCCAGACCGTTATGATAATCTTGGCCTCTCGGGTGATGATCTTACGCGGCATATTGCTTGGGATATTGGCACGGAAGCTGTGCTGCGGGCGCTTTGTAAACGCTTTGAGTGCGGCGGGTTAGTGGCGGGCTTTTCGCGTTTATTGATTGACCCGAACCGCTCAAAGCGGATGGAGAGCCTCATCCCCGATAGTTCTGACGGCACACTTATTCCGGGCAATCAAAATATAGATGCAGCCATGCGCGCGGAACGTATAGACACGCTCTATGCGCCTTATCATGCGGCGCTCTCCGCACAGCTCAATCAGCTATCCTCGCCTTTCGTTGTGTCCTTACATTCATTCACGCCGAAACCGAATTTGGGAGAGGCGCGGTCAGTCGATATTGGATTGCTTGTCAAGCATGATGAAAGTACGGCGCAAGATTTTAAAGACGCACTTTATCGTTTGGCCCCGAAATTATCCGTTGGGATAAATGAGCCTTATTCCGCCTATGACCTCAACCACACAGTTGATTTTCATATTGCGCCGCGCGCGCTGCCCCATCTTGCAATTGAAATCCGTCAGGACCACATTCGGCATGATGAAGGTGTTGCCCGTTTTGCGAAACTGATTGGCAATGCGTTAAAACAAGTCATGGAGTCATGATATGAGCCGAATGGATTTGAGCCTGTGCGAGAGCCGCGTACATTATGTCAATGAAAAGCTAATGTTTGCCGATATCCCAGACGGGTTTGAGCAAATTCAAATTGGTCTGGGCTGTTTCTGGGGCGCCGAGCGGATTTTCTGGAAGCTCGACGGAGTGCATGTCACCAGTGTTGGTTATTCTGGCGGCCATGCGCCGAAGCCTGATTACAAGTTAGTCTGCACGGGCAAGACAGGCCATGCCGAGATGTGCCATATTGTCTATGATCCTGCTGTCATTAGCTTTGATGAAATTCTGAAAGTCTTTTTCGAACATCACGACCCGACGCAGGGGAACCGCCAAGGCAATGATGTCGGACCGCAATATCGCTCTGCAATTTATACCTATACGGATGCGCAAATGCAGCAATCTAAAGCCGCGATTAAGCGCTATGCCGAAGCCTATGGCCGTCCTATTACAACGGAGCTGCGCAGCGCGCCAGAGGTCTATCACGCAGCTGAGGATTACCACCAACAATATCTGGCGAAGAACCCGCAAGGCTATTGTATGCATGGGCCGACAGGTATTTTCTGCGCTCTGCCTGAACCTGCGAAGTCTACGGTTTAGCTCAATAAGGCGTGCCGTCTTTGCGTTTGTAAATGCGGTTGGGCGTACCGTTCGCAGGCAAATCTAAATCAATATCTGGATAGGCTGCGTGATCTGTTTCAGGGTTGCGCCCGCCAATGACGAGAAAAATGACGTCCTGATCGGTTTCATTTTTCATATGATGGCCAATCTCATCACCCATGGGATGAGCTGTGATATCACCCGGTGAGAGACGTTTGCTTGAGCCCCCTTCATAAAGCGTGGGGTGCCCTGTAATTATATAGACGATTTCATCTTCATGGCTGTGATGATGGCGCTGCGAACTCCAGCTTCCGGGTGGTAGCGTCATGAGATGCGCGCCAAATTGTGTCAGCCCTGCTGCGTCTGAGAGCGATAAGCCTGAGCGGGCCTTGCACGGTATGTTAAAGGGCGTTGGGTAATTACTCCCAACTCGAGGCTGGATTTCACTGAGGTTAAGTTTGGGCATTCTAACGGGTGTCCTTGCGAGAGCTGTCTTCCTGACATAGAGGCAGAGCATGCAAGTGACCAAACCTATTCTCGGTATTTTTGCCGTTCTCGGCACATGGCCGAATTGGGAGAATTATTTTGATTTGTCTCGCAAAGGGCAAAAACTGTCTTTTGCCTTATTGGCGCTCAGCCTCGCGCCGCTCTGGCTCGTAGTTTACGGTATTCAATCTGTACGCGCGCAAGTGAGCGGGACAGAGTTGAGTTTACCTGGGGTCTTACCTTTTTGTCTCATTGTCGGACTTTGGTTATTTTCCTTCCCTGCTCTGGCCTATCTCATCGGTATGATATTTGAGAGAATGGATAGGGTGCGTGTCTGGACCATCACACGTAATTGGACAGTGTTTGGATTATCACTTTTGGTCGGTGGCGCATTCGGATTGGTTAGCTTAGGCCTCTTGCCCTTTATGCTCGCCAATGGTGTTTTATTCGCCGCTTATTTGGGATTGCTAGCAGCAGATATTCGTCTGGCGCAAAAGGTGGCGGGATTTGAGTGGGGCATGGCGATTTTAATTGGCTGCGTGATTGTCGCGGTTGGCCTGACCTTTGTGCAGCTCGCGATTAGTA
>CAYWSI010000228.1:0-2923 GCA_964460585.1 uncultured Algimonas sp. | reverse complement strand
TTTTCGCCAGCTTCGCATGTTCCAGCAAGTGACGCCGTTCGCCGTGGACAGGAATTGCAATTTCAGGCTCGACCCAATCATACATTTGCGCGAGCTCATCTCGGCAGGGATGCCCCGAGACATGAATGTCGCGCATTTTTTCTGTCACGATTTCTACACCATCATCGGCCAAGGCATTTTGAAGCGCGAAAATACCCTTCTCATTCCCCGGAATAATTTTGGAGCTGAAGATAACCACATCACCTTTGGTGAATTTTACGCTGCGATGTTCGCCGTGGGCAATGCGAGATAGCGCCGCGCGCGGCTCGCCCTGACTACCTGTGCAGAGATAAAGCACATGTCCCGCAGGCATGGCTTGGGCTTCATCTTCTGAGAGAAGCACGCCTACCTTGTCCAACAAACCGATGGATTTCGCCGCCGCTGTCATACGTTTCATTGACCGCCCCATGAGGCAGACAGAACGGTTATTGTCGCGTGCGGCAATCATGACGGATTCTAGCCGCGCAACATTAGAGGCAAAGCTCGCCACGGCCACGCCGCACCCGTCATATTCGCCAATCAGTTTGGTGAGCTCCTTGCGAACTCCCTCTTCCGAGCCCGCTTCGCCGGGGGTGAAGACATTGGTAGAATCGCAAATCATCGCGAGCACGCCGTCTTTGCCAAGCTTGCGCAGCGCTTTTTCATCAACGGGGTCGCCAATTTGCGGGGCGGGATCAATTTTCCAATCTCCCGTATGTAGAACCGTTCCTAACTTTGTTCGAATGGCCAAGGCGTTAGGTTCAGGAATAGAATGGGTCAGCGTAATCAGATCAATCTCAAAGGGGCCGAGCTCAATCTTTCCGCCAAGCTCGACAAGATTCAGCGGCACATCCTCCAAAATACCCGCCTCAGCCAAACGGTCTTTAACGAGATACATGGTGAAAGGCGTTGCCCAGACGGGACAACGAATGCGGTCCCATAGCCGCGCCAGCGCGCCCATATGATCTTCATGAGCATGGGTGAGTATTATGCCTAGGATATTGCTGCGGTTTTGCTCGATGAAATTAATGTCGGGCATGATGATGTCGATACCCGGTGTTTCCGGCCCGCCAAAGGTCACGCCCATATCGACGATAATCCATTTGCGGTCATGTGAAGGCCCGAACCCAAACAGGTTGAGGTTCATGCCAATTTCCCCGGACCCGCCGAGGGGGAGGAAGACAAATTCGTCTTCGCGTTTTTGTTTTGTCATAGTCTTACTTTGTTGTGTGGAGCGAGAGGCCGTTTCGCATCGCATCCAGATGAGTGCGGCTGTCTTAAGCTGCGTCGCGGTTCAACCGCCATACCTCATATAGACCATCAATCGTCAGTTGCGAGTCATAGTGCTGTATTGTTTCACTCGCGCCCGCGAAAAGGGAGGCGACGCCGCCTGTGCCTATAACGGTAAAATCTCGGCCATCCTCTTTTTGGATTTGACGAACGAGGCCGTCAATCAAGCCGATATAGCCCCAAAACACGCCTGACTGCATCGCGGAAACTGTATCCTTACCAATCACAGTGTCGGGTTTTTTGATCTCTATCCGCGGCAATTGCGCGGCGGCTTCGTGTAAGGCGCGCATAGAGAGATTGATACCAGGCGCGATGATGCCGCCTTCAAAATGCCTATCCGCCGAGACAACATCGAAAGTCGTCGCGGTTCCGCTATCGATGATAATCAGCGGCCCGTCATAACGCTGCACCGCGCCGAGCGTTGTCACAAGTCGGTCTGCGCCGACTTGACTAGGGTTATCAATGCGAACGCCAATACCGACATCAACCCCCTCTTCACCGATAATAATCGGGTCAACTTTGAGATGGCGGCGCGAGAGATTACGCAAGTTAAAGATAGATTGCGGGACAACGGATGAAATGACGCAGGCCGTAATATCCTCAAAAGTCAACTCAACCATGCTTAGGAGTTGATGAAACCATACCGCATATTCATCGGCGGTGCGGGTGGAGTCCGTTGCGATGCGCCATTCAAACAGCCAGCCCGTTTTCATATCATGAATAGCAAATAAGATATTCGTATTGCCGTTATCTATCGCAAGTAACATGGTTCAGCTTCCAAAAAAGACGTCGCCCGCATGGACGTCCCGTATCCTGCCATCCTGCGCGGTAACACGCAACGCCCCGTTTTCAAGTAAGCTTTCCGCATGGCCGGTAAAATTTTCCTGCGGCAGGCGCACGGTGACAGGTCCCGGTATGCCTTGGGACAGAGCCATCCAATCACTGCAGGTCGCAGAAAAGCCGTAAGCGAGATGTTTCTTAAATGCAGTATCAAAGCACCGCGCTAAAATGGCTAAAAAGCCTTCCGCCCCCGTAAATTCTGGCTCATCCGAATTTAGCGCAGCGGGATCCATATGTTCGAGAAGATGCGTCGCGGGGATATTGCCGCCTTCTGGATGAGAGACGAGGTTCACGCCAATCCCGACTATAATGCGTCCGGGTTTGGCTTCCAGCAAAAGGCCCGCAACTTTACGGCCACCTAGCAAAATATCATTCGGCCATTTCACACTAGGACTGGCGGTTAAGCTATAAGCTGAAAGCGCCTTGGCCGCTGCAATGGCGGCTACGAAACTTATCTTAGCCGCCTCGCCCGATGAGCCATCAAATGCGTAGCAGGCTGTCCCGTAAAAATTGCCTTTCGGAGAGACCCACTCACGACCGCGGCGACCACGCCCCGCGCTTTGTTCATCCGCGCGCACCCAAAATGGCGCGCCCTCGCCCGATGAGAATAAACGGTCCGCTTCAGCATTTGTACTGCCAAGGCTGTCATATTGAATGAACTTCACCTTAGGGAGACGTCAGCTTATTGAGCAAAAAGCGCCTGCGCCGCTGTTTCTGCCAAACCAATCGCAGCGCCTGAAATTCCCGGAATAATCAAGACTGGGAAAATCAGAAG
>CAYWSI010000227.1:0-2941 GCA_964460585.1 uncultured Algimonas sp. | reverse complement strand
AGCTTCTTCTCAGTGTACTTAAACATGCCAATCTATCCGCTGATCAAAATGCCTTTTGTCGACGCATCACCTCCTGTGGCCACGCACCTTTTAACCGGGCACCTTCGATTCTCCAACAAAATCTATAACCCTCTCCGCGATAACAGGCGCAAGTGCATCCGGAATATTGTGCCCCATTCCTGGCACCAATTCGTACCCCGCGCCTGCAATGTGTCGCGCTGTGTCCGCGCCATGTGCAGGCGGCAACAGGGCATCGTCCGCGCCGTGGATGACCAAAGTGGGTACAGATATTGCCTGCAACTTCGCAACCCGATTTCGGTTTGCTGTGATCGCCCGCATTTGACGTGCAACACCCTCGGGGAAAAAACATCGATCATAGGCTTGGGTTGCAAGCTTGACTCTATGCGCTTCTGACTCTGGATAACCTGGACTGCCAAACACCACTCGGCTTTGCGCATCCAGCCGAATGTAGTCTTCCCGCGTGTCCGCATCGATGGACATCCATTCCCATACTTCTGGCGATGCCTTAGGCAGTCCTTCAGCACCACTGGAGGACATCACTGAAAACAGAGTATCAACACGTTCGGGATAGCGTGGGCCGCGAGTTGGGCAATCATGCCGCCCCATAGACACACCGAAAATGTGGGCCGAGGGAATATGGAGTGTATCCATTAGACCAATCACATCACTTGCCATATCGGTGACGTCGTAGTCGGCCTTCATTTTTTCCGACAAGCCTGCGTCACGGTTGTCAAAAGTCAGCACGCGTAGGCCAGCATCTATGAGTGCTTGAATGAAGACTGGGCTCCACTCGATCATCTGGGTGCCAAGGCCCCTGATCAGAACGATCCACTCACCGGTGTTCGAGCCATGCTGCTCGTATTCAATCTGTAACCCACCGTCACTGCTTTGGATGGCTGCTTGAGGCATCTTCTGCACCTTCTATTGGTTCTGCCATCTGTTCCGCCGTCTGTTCCGTCATCAGCTCCGTCATCGCGATGTCATTACTTGAGCCGCGCTCAAGCAACCCAGCGGCGACACCGGCATGGTCGCGCGCGGACTTGTTTTGACTCAGTTTCCATTTACCAACCATCGATTCGACCGTCAGTTCCACACCAACGATGGTTCCAAGCAGTTTCTCAATATAGTCATCAGGCGCGTCACTGACCTGCCATGGTGTTGCGGACGTAGTCGCAGCCGATTCCTGTTGATTGGTCAGATCGTTCACCTGCTGCCGCAACCACTGACGGTCATGCACAGCGCGCAGTACACCACGCACGTGGGCAATCACATAATTCCAGGTTGGTACTACTTTGCCGTGTTCGCGTTTACTGGGATACCAGGCAGGTGTGATGTATGCCTGCGGACCCTGAAACACCGCCAAACCTGCGACACTTCCGTCGAGTCTTTGCCAAAGATCATTGGCCTTCGGTATGTGACCTCGCAACACCCGCTGTCCGGCGTTGCTCCCCAACATCAGCGGCAGATGGTTCGCCTCAATCTGATCGGTGTGGACAATCAGCGTTGCGAGGGGCGCACGGCGAATCAACCCACAAAGTACTTCTTCGTCATCTTCACTGAAAGCTGATTGAACATGCATGTTCGCAACGTCATCCCGTTGTGTATTTTTTTGCGAATCTCGCTAAGTGTTGCGCAAATCTTTCCGCAGTATTTTGCCCGACGCACTCTTCGGAATGGCGTCGATGATCTCTAAGATTTTTATCTGCTTATAGCTGACCAAGTGCTCGGCCACTAAAGCCTGAATTTCCTCAAGCGTTACCTGTTCACCTTCCGGGCAGGTAACGAATGCTTTCGGTAATTCCCCTGCTTCGTCGTCGGGAATCCCGATCACCGCCACATCCGTCACTTTCGGATGGGTGATGAGCAGCGCTTCCAGTTCTGCAGGTGCTACTTGAAAGCCCTTAAACTTAATCAGCTCTTTCATCCGATCAACGATCGACAAGTGACCGTGCTCGTCGACTATGCCGATGTCGCCAGTATGCAACCAACCCTCTGCATCGATGGTTTCTTCTGTCGCTGTTGCATTGTTGAGGTAGCCCATCATTACCTGTGGGCCACGCACCCAGAGTTCCCCACGCCCGCCAACGGGCTGATCCTCACCAGTATCTGGATCGACAATTCGAGTTTCCGTGTTTGAAACCGTTACCCCACTGGTTCCGGGACGGTAGTCACCCTCTGCTGTTGAGTGGCTGACCGGACTGAGTTCCGTCATGCCGTAACCCTGCACCACTTCGCAACCCAATCGCGCGGCGGCCTTTTCGGCGAGCTCTGCACCCAGTGGCGCGGCACCTGAGAAGACCTGGCGAATCGAAGAGGTATCGTAATCACCAACGATTGGCGCACTGGCAAGACCAAGCACGATGGGCGGCACGGCAAAGAAACGCGTGATCTTTAAGTCCTGCACCGCTTGCAGCGCTTCCACCATATCGAAGCGCGGCATGGTAACGGTGGTCACGGCATTGCTGAGCAGGCCATTCATCAACACCTGCATACCATAGATGTGAAAAAACGGCAGGGCTGCCAGTGCGACCTCGTCGTCCTGGTAGCGAATGGCATGCTTGACCTGCTCAATGTTTGCCACCAGGTTGCGATGCGACAACATCACGCCTTTGGGCAATCCGGTCGTGCCAGACGAATAAGGCAGCACCACCGTGTCTTTGTTGACATCAACTGGCACCTGGGCGATCGGTGCTGCAAACAGATCGGTCATCGCGGTCGTACCCGGCACCGCATCACCAATGATGACGACCTCACTGACATTGGTGCCTTCCGCCGCCTTCAATGCGGTTTCAGCAAACATGGCGATGGTGAACAAGATCGTGGCACCAGCATCCTTTAACTGATGATTCACTTCGCCTGGTCCGTAGGTCGGGTTGATCGTTGTTACCGCACCACCCGTCACCGCAACCCCATGGAAAAC
>CAYWSI010000226.1:0-2950 GCA_964460585.1 uncultured Algimonas sp. | reverse complement strand
GTAACGATTTTTTCAGCGCATGGCGTCTCAAAAAAAGTTATATCAGATGCGGGAGGGCGGAGTTTACACACGCTGGATGCGACATGTCCGCTCGTTTCTAAAGTTCATAAACAGGGCCAGCTTTATGCGAGACAAGGGTATGAAATTGTTATGATTGGCCATGCAGGCCATGCTGAAGTTGAGGGCACGCTGGGTCAAATTGACGGGAAAATTTATTTAATAGAGACATCAGAGGATGTTGAAACTTTGGAGGTTTCAAACCCTGAAGCTCTTGCATATGTCACGCAAACTACGCTTTCCGTTGATGATACGCGCGATATAATAGAGGCGTTAATTGCAAAATATCCCAATATTAACGGACCAAATGTCCAAGATATTTGTTATGCGACTCAAAATCGGCAAAGTGCAGTGCGAGATTTGGTCGAAAAGGTAGATCTCGTTCTGGTGATAGGGGCTAAGAATTCGTCTAATTCGAACCGACTGCGTGAAATTGGTACGGAAATGGGCGTAACGAGCTATCTTATTGATGACGCGTCGGCCTTGGATCCTAAATGGCTTGAAAATGTCCACCAACTCGGTGTAACGGCAGGTGCTTCGGCTCCTGAAATTCTGATAGATCAGCTGATTGTGCGTCTAGGTGATTTCGGGTTTAAAAATATAGAATTACTGAACGGTATAGAGGAAAATGTGAATTTCAATATACCCTTTGAACTCAGAGATATTCACGATAACCCTTAAAAAATATTGTTGAATTAAGAGGAGAACCTTACAGGTAATCCTTAAGGCGTTATAAAGAGATAAGTTATGGGTGTGCCGTTAATTCAACAAATTGCTGTTGGGAAATATATTATAAAGCAGCGTCTAAAAGGTAATAAACGTTACCCGCTTGTCCTTATGCTCGAGCCGCTTTTTCAATGTAATCTTGCCTGCGCTGGATGTGGAAAAATTGATTTTCCAAAACCGATTTTACAAAAACGACTCAGTCTTGAGGATTGCCTTCAGGCTGTGGATGAGTGCGGCGCGCCCATGGTCGCTATTCCGGGGGGTGAGCCGCTTATCCATAAAGAGATCGGTGAAATCGTCAAAGGCATTACGGATCGCAAGAAATTTGTATCACTCTGTACTAATGCGCTTTTGCTGGAAAAGAAGTTACATCTGTTCACACCCTCTGACTATCTATTCTTCTCTGTTCATTTAGATGGCCTAAAAGAGGAGCATGATAAGGCCGTCTGTCAAGATGGCGTATTTGAGCGCGCCATTAGCGCGATTAAGGCAGCTAAAGAGGCCGGGTTCCATGTAAATGTAAATGCGACGATTTTTGAAGGCACAACAGCCGAACAAATCGCTAAATATATGGATTACTGCAAAGAGCTGGGTGTGGGTGTGACCATGTCACCGGGCTTTTCTTATGAACGCGCCCCAGATCAGGATAGTTTTTTGAATCGAGAGAAAACGAAAACTCTTTTCCGTGATGTTTTTCGTCTCGGGAAGGGTAAGAAATGGTCATTTAATCATTCACATCTCTACTTGGATTTTCTTGCCGGCAACCAAAGCTATGATTGCACGCCTTGGGGCATGCCGACCCGCAATATTTTTGGATGGCAAAAGCCCTGCTATCTGATTGGGGAAGGTTATGTTGATACGTTTAAAGAACTTATGGAAGATACGAATTGGGATTTATACGGTACAAGTAATTATGAAAAATGCTCAGATTGTATGGCGCATTGTGGCTATGAGCCAACAACGGTTATGGATATGATGTACCGGCCGATACATGCGCTTAAAGTTGCCCTGCGCGGTGTTAAAACCGAAGGTCCAATGGCGCCTGAAATTGATTTTTCAAAACAACGCTCTGCCAATTATAACATTCATGAAGAACATGTTGAGAAAATGATGGCGCAGGAGGCAGCCGAGTAATGTAGGTCTGCAACAGTATCGACAAAGCCGACTATAGTTTGGATTTTTTTATTGTCTCTGACAATGTCTCACAGGCCTGCTTGTTCTGCCTGCCCAACCGTATCAAGTCTGGTAGGTCTTGCGGGCGGAGCATAAGCCCTTTTATCACTGGCCATATTTGTGTTTCCCCATTGGCGTCCACGCCGCGTAAGGCTGCTTCAGGTAAGGTTTGATGGACGGGGTCTAGCACGGCGCGCAGGATTAGGCTCGGTAGATTATGCGCTTTGGCCGCTCGCATTACGGTAAAGCTTTCAACATCAACAGCCACAGCTCCGGTTTGTTCATGTAGCAATGCCTTGGCCTGAGGTGAGGTGACAGCCTCCCTCACAGAGATTAGTGTGCCCGTGTTCGCATGAGGTAAGTTACCAGATATTTTCTCAAACCAATCACTGTGTAACGAGAGCGTTTTGACGTTCATCATGACGCTTTTAGGCAAGATTAAATCGCC
Organism: uncultured Algimonas sp.; assembly: GCA_964460585.1. GTDB lineage: Bacteria > Pseudomonadota > Alphaproteobacteria > Caulobacterales > Maricaulaceae > Litorimonas. Next base: position 546 of record CAYWSI010000226.1, on the reverse strand, counting down.
GTTATCGACGCCATCGGAAAGCCCGCCGCACACGCCAAAACTGATTAACCGCGTCGTGCCTTGCTCTATCAGGGATTTTGCTGCCCGCGCGGCGCCCTCTACTGTGCCTGCCGCGCAGGCGATAAGGGGCACGTCTTTAGTTATGGATTTAAAGGCTTTCCGGCAAAGTTTGGCTTCAAACTCGATACCTGTGACAATGCCGAGCATCACATGCCGTAAGCGACAGTCTTACTATTGCTTGCCTTTAGGTTTTTAAATCGTGAGAGCGCCCAAATTGGGAAGAAGGAGCTGTAACCATCATAGCGTAGGTAAAAAATACGTGGAAAGCCGACCGCGGTAAACCAAGGTTCTTCCCATTTTCCGTTCTCATTTTTTGCAGCCATAATAAATTCAATGCCGCGTTGGACCGCCGGATTATCAACTTCGCCAACAGCCATAAGGCCCAGAACCGCCCATGATGTTTGAGAAGCTGTACTATCCTTGCACTCGGTTTTGCGGTCTTCATAATAGGTTGCGCCGTCTTCACCCCAACCGCCATCCGCGTTC
>CAYWSI010000225.1:0-2985 GCA_964460585.1 uncultured Algimonas sp. | reverse complement strand
ACTGCCAAGCTTAGGAGAATCGCATGATTCAAATGCAAACAAATCTCGACGTCGCCGATAATTCCGGCGCCCGTCGTGTCCAGTGCATCAAGGTGCTGGGCGGTTCCAAGCGGCGCTACGCCAGCGTGGGCGACGTTATTGTCGTCTCTGTGAAAGAAGCGCAGCCGCGCGGTAAAGTTAAAAAGGGTGATGTACGTCGTGCTGTCGTTGTGCGTGTTCGTAAGGACATTCAACGCCGTGACGGGTCTGTTATCCGCTTTGACGGCAATGCGGCTGTCATCATCAATACAAATGGCGAGCCACTCGGAACGCGGATCTTTGGCCCTGTACCGCGCGAACTTCGTGCGAAATCCAGCCCGACAAAGAATCTGATGAAGATTGTCTCGCTCGCACCAGAGGTTTTGTAGTCATGGCTGCCAAGATCAAAAAAGGCGACTATGTTATTGTGCTCTCCGGCACAGACAAAGGTCGCAAGGGCGAGGTCCTAAGTGTCTCCCCAGCAGATGAGCGCGTCGTCGTTAAAGGCGTTCGCATGGTAAAGCGTCACGTCAAGCCGAGCCAAATTGACCCAGACGGCGGCATCAAAACTTTTGAAGCGCCTATCCACGTCTCTAATGTTGCTCACATTGACCCGAAAGATAATGTCCCAACTCGCGTTGGATTTAAGACGTTGAAAGACGGTAAAAAGGTCCGCGTGGCCAGAAAATCGGGAGAAGTCATCGATGGCTAAGCCGTATACACCCCGTCTCGCCGCGCTGTATCAGGACGAAGTTCGTGCCATGATGCAGGAGCGGTTCAAATATACTAACGCGTTGCAAATCCCAGGCGTCGAGAAAATCGTCCTCAATATGGGTCTTGGTGAAGGCGTTGCAGATAAGAAAAAAGTCGCAGCGGCTATCGAAGAGCTCACGCTCATCGCCGGTCAAAAGCCAGTGCCAACTGTCGCCAAAAAATCTATCGCGGGCTTTAAGCTCCGTGACGGAATGGTGATTGGTGCTAAGGTGACATTGCGCCGCGACCGAATGTTTGAATTCATGGACCGTCTCGTCAATATCGCTTTGCCGCGTGTGCGTGACTTCCGCGGATTGAACGCTAAGAGTTTTGACGGCAATGGCAATTACGCCATGGGCCTAAAAGAGCATATCGTCTTTACTGAAATCGACTATGATAAGGTCGACCAAGTTCGCGGTATGGATATCGTGGTGCAAACCAGCGCCAAAACCGATGAAGAAGCCAAGGCATTACTGGCCGCGCTAGGGTTCCCGTTCCGCAAATAAGCGAAACGGCCAAGCGAACGCAGTAAGTCAAGCGGGTCTTTGAAAGGGCCCAGCAACCTAGAAGGAAAAGATTGAATGGCTAAAGTCAGTGCAGTCGAACGCAATTTGAAGCGCCAGCGCCTCGTTGCAAAATACGCCGCGAAACGTGCCCTGTTAAAGGATACCGCTCGCGACAGAGATCTTCCGGTCGAAGAGCGCTTTGCCGCTCAGCTGAAACTCGCGGCTCTACCGCGTAATTCAGCCGCGAACCGCGTCCGTAACCGCTGTTTGGTTACAGGTCGCCCGCGTGGGTATTATCGTAAGATGAAAATGTCTCGTATCGCGCTTCGCGATCTCGGGTCTATCGGCCTGGTCCCAGGTCTTGTGAAATCAAGCTGGTAGGGGGAACATATGTCTTTTTCCGATCCACTCGGTGATATGCTCACACGTATCCGTAACGCCATCATGCGTAACCGCTCTACGGTTATGACGCCGGCGTCTAATCTTCGCGGCCGCGTCCTTGACGTTTTGGCTGATGAAGGTTTCATCCGCGGATATTCCGAAACAACTGATGATGCAGGCTTCCGTGCTTTCTCTATCGAATTAAAATATTTCGAAGGCGAGGCTGTTATCCGTGAAATTAAACGCGTCTCTAAGCCAGGCCGCCGTGTCTATTCATCCGTGAAGACACTACCTCAAGTCCGTAACGGTCTTGGTATCGCGATTTTGTCCACCCCTAAAGGCGTTATGAGTGACGCTGCTGCCCGCGAAAATAACGTCGGCGGCGAAGTCCTCTGCCAGGTCGCGTAAGGAGGGTTACATGTCACGTATTGGTAAAAACCCTATCGCTGTCCCTGACGCTGTCACATTCACTCAGAATGGTCAGGACATTTCTGTTAAAGGCCCAAAAGGCGAGCTGAGCTTCACGCTTCCGTCCGCTGTCACAGGGTCACTTAAGGATGGTCAATTTACTGTTCATACTGTTGAAGGCTCTAAAAATGCGTCTGCTATGTGGGGTATGTCCCGCACAATGGTCGCGAATTTGATTGAAGGCGTTACAAACGGTTTCAAAAAAGAATTAGAACTTCGCGGTGTTGGGTATCGTGCGCAAGCACAAGGCACTAAGTTAACGATGCAGCTCGGCTTCTCTCATGACGTTGTTTATGAGGCGCCAGACGGCATCTCAATCGCAGCGCCAAAGCCAACCCAAATTATTATCGAAGGCATTGATAAGCAAAAAGTTGGTCAAGTTGCCGCTGAAATTCGGTCTTACCGCAAGCCAGAGCCTTACAAAGGTAAAGGTGTTCGTTATGTCGGCGAATATGTGCGTCAGAAGGAAGGGAAGAAGAAGTAGTCATGAAATCATCTCGTTCCCTTATGCAGCGCCGCGCGCAACGCGTCCGTCGCCGCCTCAAAAAACATTCAAATGGACGTCCGCGTCTATCTGTATTCCGCAGCTCGAAAAATATCAGCGTTCAAATCATCGACGACGTATCAGGTCAGACATTGGCATCTGCTTCCACATTGGAAGACAAGAAGTCCAATGGCGGCAATGTCGAAGCGGCTCAACGTATCGGCAAGCTCATTGCTGAACGTGCAGCGAAAGCCAAAGTTGGTGACGTTGTGTTTGATCGGGGTCCATATCTTTATCACGGCCGGGTGAAAGCCCTTGCTGACGCGGCTCGCGAAGCCGGTCTGAAATTCTAGGAAGTTATTACTATGGCTCGTA